>CAJMPE010000006.1 GCA_905215275.1 uncultured bacterium
CGGAAACCTCGGAACCGGCCTGGGTGAAGCGGAAGATGTTGTCGATGAACAGCAGAACGTCCTGGCCGCGATCGCGGAAGTACTCAGCGGTGGTAAGGCCGGCCAGACCGATGCGCAGACGCGCTCCAGGCGGCTCGTTCATCTGACCATAGACCAAGCAGGTCTTGTCGATAACGCCAGACTCGCTCATCTCGAGGAACAGGTCGGTGCCCTCACGAGTACGCTCACCGACACCGGTGAACACTGAGGTGCCGCCGTGCTCCTGAGCAAGGTTGTTGATGAGCTCCTGAATCAGAACGGTCTTGCCGACGCCGGCGCCGCCGAACAGACCCGTTTTGCCGCCACGGATGTAGGGCTCGAGCAGGTCAACGGCCTTGATGCCGGTTTCGAAGATCTCGGTCTTGGTGGTGAGCTCGTCGAAGCGGGGCGCTGCGTGGTGGATGGGATAGAACTCCTCCACCTCGGGCATGGGCTTACCGTCGACAGGCTTGCCCATGACGTTCCAAATGCGGCCGAGCGTCTTGGGGCCAACGGGCATCTTCATGGGCTCACCGGTATCGGTGGCGATGAGGCCGCGCTGCAGGCCGTCGGTCGAGGACATGGCGACCGTGCGGACGACGCCGCCCGGAAGCTGGCTCTCGACCTCGAGGATCGTGCTCAGATGACCGATCGGGGTCTCGGCCTCGACCGTGAGCGCGTTGTAGATCGGGGGCACCGCACCGTCAAACTTGACGTCGACGACAGGGCCGATGATACGCACGATGCGGCCATCGCCGGCAGTCGTCTTCTTGGTGGCTTCCTCGACCGCAAGCTTTACGGTGTTATTAGCCATTACTGTTCCTCCAATGCTGAGGCTCCGCCGACGATCTCGTTGATCTCGGTCGTGATCGAAGCCTGGCGCACGCGACTATACGTGCGGGTAAGGGTCGAGATGATCGCGGTGGCGTTTTCCGTTGCGGAGTGCATGGCCTTGCGGCGCGCACCCTGCTCGGCGGCCGCCGAATCGATCAGGGCCTGGTAGATGACCGTCAGGATATATGACGGCACAAGTTTGCCGAGAACATGCTCGGGAGAGGGCACGAACTCGAACGTGGACGAGATGCGCTTAGGGGCGTCGGTCTCGTTCTTACGCGGACCGTGGGCCATAGCGATCATCTCGGGATCGAGCGGCAGCAAGTGCTCGACGCGAAGCTCCTGATCCACGCGGTTCTTGGCGTGGTGGTAAACAAGCTCGACGCGGTCAAGCTCACCGGCACGATACGCATCGCAGATATGAGAGGAGATCATGCGGGCCTGATTGAAATCGGGCTCGGAGGAGTTGCCCTCAAAGTGCATGGTGACGTTTGCGCGGTCGCGGAAATACGTGGCCGGTTTGCGCCCACACGCGATGATCTCGCACTCGATGCCGTCGTTCGCCCAAGAAGCGGCGAGCTTTTCGGCCGTGCGCTCCACCGTCGTATTGAAACCGCCGGCAAGGCCGCGGTCCGAAGCAATGACGACAATCAGGCCATGCTTGACGCTCTCATGCTTCTGCAGCATGGGATCGGTGCCCGAGCAGGAGGCGTCGCCGGCAACCGTCAGCATGACGTCGGTCAGCGCCTCCTTATAGGGCTCGGCCTGCTTGGAGCGATCGAGGGCACGACGGATCTTGGCCGTAGAGACCATCTCCATCGTGCGCGTGATCTGCTTGGTCGTGGTAACCGAGGAGATTCGCTTCTTAATGTCGCGAAGGTTGGCCATAGGGCTTAGTTCTCCTCTGATCCAGTCGTATCGGCATGGTGCTTGGCCATGAACTGCTGCTTGAAGTCACCGATGACGCGCAGGAGCTCAGCCTTGGTGTCATCGTCGATCTTCTTGGCGCGAACCTTGTCGAGCAGCGAGCCAAAGCCATTGTCCATGTACTCGATGAGCTCGGCACGGAAAGGCAGCACGTCGGCGATCTCCAGGTCATCCAGGAAGCCCTCGTTGCCAGCGAACAGCGTAACAATCTGCTCGCCAACCTCAAACGGCTGGTAGCGCGGCTGCTTCAGGAGCTCGGTCATGCGGGCACCATGGGTCAGCTGCTTCTGAGTAGCCTCGTCGAGGTCGGAGCCGAACTGGGTAAAGCCAGCGAGCTCCTGGTACGAAGCGAGGTCCAGACGGAGGTTGCCGGCGACCTGCTTCATGGCCTTGGTCTGTGCATCGCCACCGACGCGGGACACGGAGATACCCACGTCGACTGCCGGGCGCTGACCCTGGAAGAAGAGCTCGGACTGCAGGTAGATCTGACCATCGGTAATGGAAATGACGTTGGTCGGAATGTAGGCCGAGACGTCGCCGTCCTGGGTCTCGATGATCGGCAGCGCCGTCATGGAGCCGTAGCCGTTCTTCTTGGACATCTTGACGGCACGCTCGAGCAGACGAGAGTGCAGGTAGAAGATGTCGCCAGGATAGGCCTCACGTCCGGGCGGACGATGCAGCGTCAGCGACATCTGACGGTAGGCCACGGCCTGCTTGGACAGGTCGTCGTAGATGACGAGCACGTGGCCGCCAGGGTTGGTCTCGCTGGCGGGCTTACCGTCCTCGCCGTTGTACATGAAGAACTCGCCGATAGCGGCACCGGCCATAGGCGCGATGTACTGCATAGGGGCGGAATCGGCAGCGGTGGCCGAAACGATGATGGTGTAGTCGAGCGCACCGTGCTGAGCGAGGGTCTCGCGGATGTTGGCAACCGTGGAGGCCTTCTGGCCGATGGCGACATAGATGCAGACCATGCCCTTGCCGCGCTGATTGAGGATAGCGTCGATGGCAATGGCGGTCTTACCGGTCTGACGGTCACCGATGATCAGCTCACGCTGACCGCGGCCGATAGGCACCATGGAGTCGATGGCCAACAGGCCGGTCTGAACCGGCTCGCACACCGGGGTACGGTCGATGACACCGGGGGCCTTGAACTCGATGGGGCGACGATGCGTGGCGACGATGTCGCCCAGACCGTCGATGGGCTGGCCGAGCGGATTGACGACGCGGCCGAGCATGGCACGGCTCACGGGGATATCCATAATGCGGCCAGTGGTGCGGCACTCGTCGCCTTCCTTGATGGAGTCGACGGCACCGAACAGAACGGCGCCGACCTCGTCACGGTCAAGGTTCTGGGCAAGGCCGAAGACGGTCTCACCGGTATCGGAGCTCTTGAACTCCAGAAGCTCGCCTGCCATGGCGCTCTTGAGGCCGGAGACGCGCGCGATGCCGTCGCCTACCTCGTCGACCGTTGAAACCTCATGCGTATCGACCGTCGCGGAGAGGCTCGTGAGCTGCTCCTGCAGTTTCTTGGCGATATCCTGGGCATTGAGGGTTTCGGACATTAGGCTTCACCTCCGTACGAATTAGCAGAGTTTGCGAGGGTCTCCTGCGCGACGCGCAGCTGCGTCTTGACGGAAATGTCACGACGCTCGCCGCGGGCCTCGAGCACCAGGCCGCCCACGATAGACGGGTCGACCTGCTCGATAAGGAATACCTTGCGGCCGAAGTCCTGCTCGCATTTCTTAGTGATGGTTTGACGCAGCTCGTCGTCGAGCGGGATCGCCGTGGTGACGGTCACGCCCACTACATCCTCGTCTTCCTCGGCAACATACTTAAAGGCAGCTGCCACCTTGGGAAGAAGGTCGAGCTGGTCGCGCTTGGACATGGTGTCGAGCACGGCGATGATCTCGGGGCTGGCGCTAGCCAGGCGCTCGATCATCTCGAGGTCCTCGAACACATGGTTCTCGGCCTTGGCGGCTTCCAAAAGGGAGCGCGCGTAGGTCTCGAGTACCTTGTCCTGATAGCGGCTAGTCGGCATTCAGGCTACCTGCTTCCTGGATGTAGCGCTCGATGAGCTTCTTCTGCTCGGACTCGTCCTCGAGTGCCTCGCCCACGATCTTGGTGGCGACGGCAACGGACAGGTCGGCGATGGAGCTCGCGGCACCGGCGTAGATGGACTTGCGCTCGTCCTCGACGGTCATATGGGCCTTGGCGATGATCTCCTCGGCCTCCTTGTGAGCAGCCTCGATGATACGGGCGCGCTCGGACTCGGCGTCCTTACGGGCCTCGAGAACGATGTCGGCAGCCTGACGACGGGCGTCGGTGACGATCGAGTCGGACTCAGCGCGCTTGGCGATGGCCTCCTGCTTGGTCTTCTCGGCCTCGTCGAGGCTCTCCTCGATCTTCTTGCCGCGCTCCTCCATGGTTTTCATGATGCCCGGCAGGGCGACCTTGGCCAGCACGATCCAGATAATCAGGAAGGCGATAAGCGCCGGGATGAACTCCGCCATCTTAGGGATGAGGATGTCCGCACCGGCAGCGCCGTCCTCGGCGAACGCGGAAACCGGCATGAGCAGCGCGGCCGCGGACGCGGAGAGTGCGATCGCGCTCTTCTGGGATGAAAGATTCATACTTGACGCTCCGTGCTATTTAACGATCAGCGCGACAACGAAGCCGATCAGAGCCAGAGCCTCGCCGAAGGCGGAGCCCATGATGAAGACGGTGAACACGCGGCCCTGGACCTCAGGCTGACGGGCCATAGCACCCGTAGCACCCAGAGCAGACAGGCCGATAGCAAGACCAGCGCCGATAACACCGAGACCGTAACCGATAACTCCCACGATTCCTCCTTTGTCGTGCGTGTCTTATTTCACGCAGGATAACCTTTTTATAACTGCCGGGCTCCATGGGTACGGGCACCGGCGGTTTAACGAATTGCCTTACCTTTAAGGCGCGAACGGAAGACTACTCCTCCTCCGCGACCTCCTCTGCCTCGGAGACATACACGGCGGTAAGGACCGTGAAGACGTAAGCCTGGATGGCGCCGACCACAAGCTCGATCGCATAGATCAGGATGAGGATGGCAAGCCAGGCCAGCGAAGGCAGGGCGCCGACGGCGTGGGCCGCGGAAACCTGCTGAAGCAGCGGCTGCATGAACATGCTCGCCATGATGGCGAACGAGCCCATGACCACGTGTCCTGCGAACATGTTGCAGAACAGACGGACGGCGAGCGTGATGAGGCGCAGGAAGGTCGAGAAAAGCTCGACGACCCACACAAGCACGTTCATCGGGAAGCTCACGCCCTGCGGGGCGAGGCTCTTGATGTAGCCGATCACGCCGTGAGCCTTGCATCCGTAGTAGATGAAGTACACGAAGGCGAAGATGGCGAGCGCAGCGGTGGAGCCGATTGCGCCGGTGCCGGGCTTCATTCCCGGGATCAGGCCGATCATGTTATTGATCAGGATGAACAGGAAAAGCGAGCACAGGAACGGGAAGTGCTTCTTCCAGTTCTCACCCACGACGCCCTTGCCGATATCGTTCTCGACGTACTCGATGATGTACTCGAAACCGTTGACGAAGAAGCCCTTGGGAACCAGGGTCTGCTTCTTCTTGAACACGGCCAGGACGATCAGGAGCACGATCGTGGAGACGATCAGCCAAAACGAGTACTGCGTGATGCCGCAGCTCAGATCGCCCACGACAGGGGTGGAGCTGAACTCGCTGACCAGATGATTAATCTCATCAGGCAGCTTTTCAAAAATTTCCACGACTTACCTTTCGACCTCATGAGGATCTCGCAGCGCCTTGGCGACGCGAACCGTGCAGGCGGCCATAAAGGCCACGAAGCCAATCGCCTCGCCCAGGAGGAACATGCGAAATGCCTCTCCGAACAACGCAAACACAACCAAGGTAAAGACGAGCAGGGCGACTGCCGAGACCGCCAGACTCACCATGCCCTTGAGCATGTCCGCATTCTGCTTATCGTCAAGAACCGGCTTGAGCGTAAAAACAAAGGGAAGGAAGGCAATTGCGCCCGCGATGGCGCCTGCAACGATAGCGAGCAGATCGGCTATCTGAAACACTGGCTTCCTCGCTTTCCTTTTTAACGCCTCACAGCACAGTCCCAGCCAAACATTGGTGACTATTGTACGAGCCAATCGCTAAAGTACAACCGTAAAACAAACGGTTAATACGCACCTGTACGTTTTCTTAAGGCCTTCTTTATGCCGCAGGTACGGTAATACGTTTTTTCGAACCCCTCAGGGCAAAACGTCCGTTAACAGAAGTGCGCGTGGACGACTTTTGCTCGCCCGCGCGCACCATTTCTTCCTATTTGTGACCGTAGCCGACAAGGCCCAACGACTAGAGCGTACCGTAGATGCGGTCTCCGGCGTCGCCCAGGCCGGGAACGATGTAGGCGGCCTCGTTGAGATGGTCATCGATGGCGCAGGTATAAATATGTACGTCGGGGTCCTTTTCGGTCAGCGACTTGAGGCCCTCGGGCGCGGCGACGATACACAGCATGCGGATATCCTTGACACCGCGCTCGCGCAGGTAGCTGATGGCCATCTCGGCCGAACCGCCCGTGGCGAGCATGGGGTCGACAACCAGGCAGATGCGCTGATCGATATCCTTGGGCATCTTGCAGTAATACTCATGCGGCTCGTGGGTGACCTCGTCGCGCTCCATACCGATGTGGCCCACGCGAGCCGAGGGTACCAAGTCGAGGATACCGTCGACCATGCCGAGGCCCGCACGCAGGATGGGAACGATGGCGAGCTTTTTGCCGGCGAGCTGCTTAAACGCTGCGGTGGTGATGGGGGTCTCGACCTCGACGTCTTCCATGGGCAGGTCGCGCATGGCCTCGTAGCCGTCAAAGAGCGCAAGCTCGCGCACGAGCTGGCGGAACTGGTTGGTGCCAGTGCTCTTGTCGCGCAAGATCGACAGCTTGTGCTGGACGAGTGGGTGATCGACAAGGGTCACACGGGACGTATCGTAGGTGACGGTCATGGGTTGATGCCCCTTTCATTGCGGCCGGAAGATGGCCTTGCTGACAAGGCGCATGGCGACGTTGTTGCCTCGCGCCGTGCATAAGTTTAACGGTTTGTTGTATCGAGCAGCTCGTCGCAACCCTACTGAGCGGTGTTGAGCGAACGCTTGACGGCATCACGCCAACCAGCGAGGTTGCTCTCACGGCGCTCGGCGGACATGTGAGGATGGAAGACTTTGACGATCTGAGCGTTTTGCTCCAGCTCCTCCAAATCCTCCCAATAGCCGACGGCAAGGCCTGCCAAGTACGCGGCGCCGATCGCCGTGGTCTCCACCGTCTCACACTGCAACACGGGGATATCCAGCAAATCGGCCTGGAATTGCATGATGAACTCGTTGCGCGAGGCACCGCCATCGACGGACAGGCGCTCAATCGAAAGTCCCACGTCCTGCTCCATGGCGCGAAGCACGTCATAACTCTGGTAGGCCATGGACTCGCAGGCCGCACGTACAATGGTCGCGCGACTCGAGGCGCCGGTCAGGCCGCACACGATACCGCGAGCACGCGGGTCCCACCAGGGAGCGCCCAGGCCTGCGAAGGCGGGGACGAAGTAGCAGCCCTCGTTGTCGCTGATCGAAGTGGCGAGTTGCGCGGACTCGCTCACGCTCGAGATGATGCCCATGTTGTTACGCAGCCAGTTCATGGTTGAGCCGGCGGCAAAGATAGAACCCTCGAGCGCATAGCTGATCTTGCCGTCCGCGGCGATACCGATCGTGGAGACCAAACCGTTCTTGGATTCGACGATCTCGTCGCCGGTGTTCATGAGCATAAAGCAGCCCGTGCCATAGGTATTTTTGCACATGCCCGGTTCAAAGCACCCCTGTCCGAACAGCGACGCCTGCTGGTCGCCCGCCACGCCCATGATGGGTGGCATGTTGGTCATGATGTCGCTCGCGACGCGGCCGTAGTCGCCCGAGCTCCAACGAACCTCGGGCATCATGGAACGCGGGACGTCGAAAAGCGCCAGCAGATCGTCGTCCCAATCAAGCGTATGGATATTGAAGAGCGCGGTGCGGCTGGCATTGGTGTAGTCGGTGGCGAAGACCTGACCGCCGGTGAGGTTGTAGATGAGCCAGGTGTCGATGGTGCCGAACATGAGGTCGCCCGCCGCCGCGCTCTCACGCGCACCGTCGACGTTATCGAGAATCCACTGCACCTTAGAGGCCGAGAAATACGGGTCGAGCGTAAGCCCCGTGCGGGAGCGCACCAGCTCTTCTGCGCCCTGCTCGACCAGCTCGTCGATCAGAGGTGCGGTGCGACGGCATTGCCACACGATGGCGTTATAGATGGGTTGGCCGCTTATGCGGTCCCACACCACCGTGGTCTCGCGCTGGTTGGAGATACCGATGGCGGCGATGCGGTCAGAATGGATGCCGCTCTTAAACTGAACCTCCATCATCACGCCGATCTGGCTGGCAAGCACCTCCGTGGGATCCTGCTCCACCCAGCCGGGGCGCGGGAAGCTGGTTTTGACGCTACGGCGCGCCTGGGCGACGATGCAGCCGTACTCGTCAACGATGGTCGCGAGTACCGAGGTGGTGCCGCAGTCGAGCGCCATGATGTAGGAACCGCCAAAGCTAAACGAGGCGTCTTCCATACCCAGGCTACCTAGATTCAACGACATCGCTTACACCTTTCTATTGCATCGGGTCGGACAGGACCCGTTCGATCTCTGATGCGGGAAGCGCTCCTTGGCGCAGGATCTGGAGCTCGCCGTGCTGAAACGACACGATGGTTGAGGCGTCGCGACACGTGGTCTCACCGGCGTCGACGGCCACATCGACCCCCTCCAGGATACGCTCCTCCACCGTGACAAAACTTGCCGGCGCGGGCGCGCCATGCGTGTTGGCGCTGGTACAGGCAAGAGGGCTGCCGCAGGCGCGGATGAGCGCTTGCACCACGGGCGAGGCCGAAGCGCGAAGTGCCACCGTGTTGTCGGCGGCGCGCATAAAGGTCGGCACGCAGGGGGCCGCCTTGACCACAATAGTCAGGGCGCCCGGCCAGCATCGTCGGGCGAGCACGCGGGCCTCATTAGGGATATCCACGCCATAGCGGTCGAGTGCCTCGGCATCATCGACCAGCCAGGCAACCGTTTGGGTGAGCTCGCGCTGCTTGAGGGTAAAGATGCGACGGTAGCCGGTACCGAGTGCGGGGACCGCGGCGCCGTTGACGGTGGCCTGCGGATCGCGCGGCCACGGCAGAGGTTCACTTGTATCTTGTGGAACGGCATCCGAGAAGGCGTTGACCGCCACGGCGACACCGTAGACCGTCTCGGTTGGAATAAGCGCCAGGCCGCCGCGACCGAGTAGCTCGGCCGTGCGCTCGACTGCAAGCCGATGTGGCTCGCGCGCTCCCTCGTATACCCGATAGACCGTCTGCATGTGTATGCCAGCCCCTTACGCTCTGGTGCAAGTTTGTTTACTGTGGGGCATTCTCGCACGAAACGTTCAACCTATTTGCCCAGAGCGCATGTTGGTTTGGTGAGCGGCTCTAGTAGTCGGTGAAAGTGAGGGGGTTAATTGAAGATTATTAGCGCGCAAGCGTAACGGTACGATCGGGAAACTCGATGCTTGCAACCAGTTTTCCGCCGAGGCTCTCTGCGTACCTGCTCAGCGTGTCAAGCCTCATCGAACCCAATTCCCCACGCTCGAGCTCGGATACGCGTTTTTGAGAAACGCCCATCGATTGGGCGACCGACGCCTGTGTTAGATCTTTTAGCCTGCGAATCTGAGCAAGCTTATAGGCTTCGATACGATCGCGAGTCCTCTCCTGCTCGGCGGTAATGGAGTCGCGTGTTATCCCGCGAGATTCCATATACTCATGCAGTTCCATCTCGATCGAGCCTCCTTACGTGGCGACGGTATATTTGCTCGGCCTTTGGAATGTTGATCGCATACCAGCCGTTCCATTTTGCCCTTGACGATCCCGCTCGCGACTTATCACCCGCCAATAGCAATACCGCCTGGCGCTTGGGGTCAAAGGCGAAGAGGATGCGGATCACCTGCCCACCACATGAAGTCACTCTCAGCTCCTTTAAATGATGAAGCTTCGAGCCCTTGACACGGTCAACCAGTGGACGACCAAGGCTGGGACCTTCCTTCTCGAGCACCAAAAGGTCTGCATAAATCTGCTTCAGCGTAGCTTCATCCTGCTCATCAAGCCAAGGTTCAATGTAATCAAGCACGATACGGTACCGATGCAGCTGATTTGACATACCTTTCTCCTTCTATAGTAGAAGTTTTACGGTATATTGCAAGAGCAAACTTGAGCAAATGTCTATTAGTTCAGCTTAAATGCGCTGCTTGGGCTCGGTGACGATGGCTCGGACGATGCGGGGGCGATCGGTGAGGTCGTGGACGATGCGCACGTCCGACAGACCCGCTTGACGGCAGAGCTCGGCCGCAGCGTCGAGCGCGCCCTCGTAGAGCTCGCAGGCAAAGAGGCCACCGGCGCGCAACATGTAGGGCGCCGCGTTGAGCAGACGGCGGAAGATATCGAGGCCGTCGGCACCGCCCTCGAGCGCCAGATCGGGCTCAAAGTCCTTGACCTCGTGCGGCAGCGAGCGCATGACATCGGTGGGAATGTAGGGCGGGTTGGAAACGAGTACGTCAAAGGTGCCCCACTCTTCGCGGGGAATGGAGCTCACCAGGTTCGTGAGGCTGAAGGCGACCTCGTCGGACGTGAGACCAAGCGCATCGCGGTTTTTGGTAGCAAGGTCGATGGCGCGCGGCTCGATATCGGTAGCAGTGCAGGTGACGTGGCCGCGACGCTCCCAGGCAAGCGAGAGCGAGATGCAGCCCGTGCCGCAGCCGACCTCGAGAACGCGGGCGACGCGGGGCTCAGTTGGAGCAGGTACGTTGGCCTCGGCGGCATCTTGCGCGGGAGTCGTCTGTTGGTCGTTGCCCTCAATGGCGATGCCGTATTCGTCGAGCTCGGGCTCGGGGGTTTCCATGGCCTCTGCTTCTGCCGCCTGCGCGGCGGTTTCCTCGGCCTCGCGATCGGCAAGCTCCTCGGCATAGGCGCGGCTACCGAGCACATCGCTACCCAGCGCAGCCTCATCGGCGGCCGTCAGGTTGGCAGCACGGCGCTCGGCGGTCGCGCGCTCGTCGGCCAGCGCCGCCTCGGCTTTGCGAGCCTGCTCGACCTCATCGTTCCAAGGCAGCTCCACGCGCTGGCGGGCGGCGGCCTCGGGGCTCAGCACCTCGGCATCCAGGTAATTCAGGACTTCTTCGACGAGCATCTCGGTCTCGGGGCGCGGGATGAGCACACCGGGGGCGCACGCGACGTCGATCATGCGAAACTGAGTGCTACCGGTGATGTACTGCAGCGGCTCGCCCTTCGCGCGACGGACGACTGCCGCGTGCATGGTCTCGAGCTGCGCTGCGTCGAGTGTCTTGTCCATGCGCATATACAAGTCGATGCGCGCCAGACCCGTAGCTGCGCACAGCAGCCACTCGGCAGAAAGACGGGGGTGCTCCTCGCCGTGCTCGGCCAGGTACTCCTTGGTCCACTCGAGACAACGCTTGATGGTCCAAATCTCGTTTGCCATGGGGTCCTCCCCTCTTAAGCGCCGGACGGCGCGCGAATGTCGGAGCAGATTGTACGCGAGGGCGGCACGCGGCAAGGGACGATTGGAAGCGATTATCGAGAATCAGCCCAGAATTTTGCTTGGAGCCTGCCTAGAGTGTTCATTCATCGACGTCTAAATCTGCATCCGTCAAGCTTTTGGCAAGGTTTTGGTCAGTTAGGCAGGGTTGTTGAAAACTCGACCCGCCGTTTGCCGGCAACCATCAACCGTCCAAGGCGTCACGCGTCCTTGGCCAGGCTCCGCACCCTAGGCTCTGATCTGCCATCACCAAAAACGGAAAGGACGTGGGCGCTATGACCGAAGCCGTTGTTGAAAACTACGAGACCACGACCAGGGGCTCCGCCTCGATGGCAGCCTATCGCGCCGTACGCATCCTGCAGCTCTTGAGCGAGAACACCGGCGAGGACAAGGCACTGCTTTCCGACGAGCTGGTCGAGCTCCTCGCCCATCCCGACGACCCCGCCCGCATGCCCATCTCGGCGGCACGCCGCAGCATCTATACCTCGATATCTGCACTTCGTCACGCCGGATACGAAATCGACTATAAGCGCGGCGTGGGCTATCGGCTCCTCACCCGCCCGCTTGCTGACGAAGAGATCATACGGCTCCACGGCATGGTCATGCGCAACCGGTCGACGCCCATAGCCATTCGAAAGAGCATGGCGCAGCACCTGGTCGCCATGGCGAGCGCCGATGTTCGCGACTATCTCGATATGCCCGAACCGGCACCGGCCGCCAACGACGCGCCCGTCAAGACAACGCGTCCGCACGCCAAGCGTATCGACACGTGCGAGCTCATCGAACAGGCCATCGACCCTGGAACAACCGTCAGCTTTGATATCACAAACGTCCTGACCCGAGGCGAAATCGAGGTGGTGCGGATGACGGTCCGGCCCTTTGCCATCAGGCAGCGCGATGGCGTCTCGTATCTGCTGGGAACGGTCTACGACACCCGAGGCGCCGACGACACCCTGCGCACCGTTGAGGTCAGCCGCATGAGAAACGTCAGCACGCGTTTGCTCGACGGCAAGAAACTCTTTGCCGCGCTAGACGAAGAAGACAGCACCGCACCCGCAGCGTAAGCCCCGTTACCGTCCGTCGTTCCTCAGCACCGCCCATCCAGTTCAGTATTAAAAAACCCGCCAGGTTATTGTAAAAATGGACACTGGCGTTACTATAGTCCCACTTGCACTTTTTCCTAGTGCAGTGTTTCCAGCCATTTTTATACTGGGGGTAATGATATGAAGGACATCACCATCAGCCGCAGGAGCCTTCTTGTCTCCGCTGGCCTGCTCGCGCTCGCTCCGCTCGCCGGATGCGGCGGCAACTCTGGTTCCGGTTCCGCTGCCGCCGGTTCCGACTACACCATCGGCGTTCTGCAGCTCACCGAGCACTCCGCGCTCGATGCCGCCAATGACGGCTTCGTCAAAGCCATCAAGAAGAGCGGTCTCAAGGTCAAGATCGACCAGAAGAACGCCCAGAACGACCAGTCCACGTGTAAGTCCATTGCCGACAAGTTCGTAGGCGACGGCGTCAACCTGATCTATGCCATCGCTACGCCCGCCGCGCAGGCTGCCGCCGGCGCCACCGCCGATATCCCCATCGTTGGCTGCGCCATCACCGACTACGCCGCTTCCGGCCTGGTCCAGGACAACGACAAACCCGGCACCAACGTCACGGGCGCTTCCGACCTCACCCCGGTCGCCGAGCAGCTCGAGATGATGCAGAAGGTCCTGCCCGACGTTAAGAAGGTCGGCCTGCTCTACTGCACCGCCGAATCCAACTCCGACGTCCAGATCAAGGCCGCCAAGAAGGAGCTCGACAAGCTGGGCCTGGAGTACACCGACTTCACCGTCTCGAGCTCTAACGAGATCCAGTCCGTCGTCGAGTCCGCTGTGGGCAAGGTCGACGCGCTGTACTCCCCCACCGATAACACCATCGCCGCGGGCGCCTCGCAGGTGGGCCAGATCTGCAAGGAGAACAAGCTCCCCTTCGTGACCGGCGAGGAGGGCATGTGCAAGGCCGGTGGCCTGTTCACCCTTTCCATCAACTACGAGGACCTGGGCTATGCCGCGGGCGAGATGGCCGTCAAGATCCTGAAGGGCGAGGCCAAGCCCGAGGATATGCCGATCAAGCACCTCTCGAGCAAGGACCTGGTCGTCGTCAAGAACGACGAGATGGCCGAGGCCCTGGGCATCGACCTTTCCGCTCTGGACGCGTAGCGGCATGCGCGGCGATGTGCCTAGGGCCCATACTCGCGCCGTTGCCGTGCTATTCAATATCTGAGCCACAGGGGCGGACGTCAAAGACCGGCGTTCGCCCTGCTTGTTTCGGATGAGACAAAACATCCGTCCGCAGCTCTTTTATGCATTGTTACCGCTATTATGGAAAATCACGTGTCCACCCTATCCTAGGAGGTATGAAGCATGCTCATTGCATTGCAGGGCGCCGTTTCCCAGGGTGTCCTCTGGGGCATTATGGTGCTTGGCGTGTTTATCACGTTCCGCCTGCTCGACATCCCCGATATGACCTGCGACGGCAGCTTTGCCCTCGGCGGCTGTGTTTGCGCCGTGCTCATCGTCAACAATAACGTCGACCCCTTGCTCGCCGTGCTAGCCGGCATGTGCGCCGGTGCCATCGCCGGCGCCGTCACGGGCATCTTGACCACCGTCTTTGAGATTCCCGCAATCCTCGCCGGAATCCTTACGCAGATCAGTCTGTGGTCCATCAACCTGCGCATCATGGGCAAATCCAACACGCCCATCCTTGCCAAGGGCACTATCTTCTCATCCGTCAGTAACATGACGGGCCTGCCGCAGTCCACTGTTGCCATTATCCTGGGCATTGTGCTGGCCGTGGCCATCGTCGCCATCCTGTACTGGTTCTTTGGCACCGAGATCGGCTCGGCGTTGCGTGCCACCGGTAACAACGAGTACATGATCCGCGCTCTGGGCGTCAACACCAACTCCACCAAGATGATCGCCCTCGTGCTCTCCAACGCCCTTATCGGCCTTTCGGGTGCGCTCATCTGCCAGAGCCAGAAGTACGCTGACATTGGCATGGGCACCGGCGCCATCGTTATCGGTCTTGCCGCCATCGTCATCGGCGAGGTGCTCGGCCGCCTGCTGCCCGGCGGTCTCACGCAGTTCTCCGTCCGCCTGGCCTCTGCCGTCTTTGGCTCCGTGGTCTACTTCCTCATCCGCGCCATCGTGCTGCAGCTGGGTATGGATGCCAACGACATGAAGCTGCTCTCCGCCGTAATCGTTGCCGTGGCCCTGTGCGTGCCCGTGGTTTGGGAGCGCTATAAGCTCCGCAGCTCCTACACGAAGGGGGATGAGGCAGATGCTTAAGCTCTCGCACGTCAAAAAGACCTTTAACAAGGGCACCGTCACCGAGAAGCGCGCACTCACCGGCGTCGATCTCACCCTTAACGACGGCGACTTTGTAACCGTGATCGGCGGCAACGGCGCCGGCAAGTCCACGCTGCTCAACATGATCGCCGGCGTGTATCCGCTCGATTCGGGCGTTATCGAGCTCGACGGCAACGATATCTCGCGTCTGAGCGAGTCGCAGCGCGCCAAGTACCTGGGCCGAGTGTTCCAGGACCCCATGCGCGGCACCGCAGCCGACATGCAGATTGCCGAGAACCTGGCCCTCGCCAAGCGCCGCGGCCAGCGTCGCGGTCTTTCGTGGGGCGTCACCAAGGCCGAGAAGGACGAGTACATTGAGCTGCTCAAACGCCTGGACCTTGGCCTGGACACACGCCTCAATGCCAAGGTCGGTCTGCTTTCGGGCGGCCAGCGCCAGGCGCTCACCCTGCTGATGGCCACGCTCACCAAGCCGCGCCTGCTGCTGCTCGACGAGCACACCGCCGCACTCGACCCCAAGACGGCTTCTAAGGTGCTCAACCTGACCGAGGAGATCGTCGACGAGAACCACCTGACCACGCTCATGGTCACGCACAACATGAACGACGCCATCCGTCTGGGCAACCGTCTGATCATGATGCACGAGGGCCATGTGATCTACGACGTGGCCGGCGACGAGAAAAAGTCGCTCACCGTCGCCGACCTGCTCCAGAAGTTCGAGGAGGTCTCGGGCGGCGAGCTCGCCAACGACCGCATGCTGCTGAGCTAACGACCTAGAAAACCACCACAAAGGGGACAGGCACCTTTGTGGTGGTTTTTGTTAAGGACTAAGGAGACTGCCATGAAAAGATTCGTCCCCCGCCTTGCGTTAACCGCCGCGCTGCTTGCCGGCGTGCTCACTGGCGCACCCAGCCTCGCCCTTGCGAGCGATCTGCCCCAAGCGATCTATGGCACCGTGACCGTCATGCACACCAACGACATCCACGGCAGCTACAAGTACAGCTACAACGCAAGCAAGGGCACCGGCACTGTCGGCTTTGACGGACTGGCGGTTCTCTATAGCGCCCAGAACAACGCCCCCGACTTTCTGCTCGATGCAGGCGACACCTTCCACGGGCAGTCCTTTGCCACCATGAGCGAGGGCAAGAGCATCGCCGAGCTCATGGACACCTTTTATGCGAACGGCTACGACGCGACCACACCGGGCAACCACGACTGGAGCTACGGCGCGGACAAGCTCCGCACCATGACCGGCTACAGCACCACCGGCACGCCCTTCGCCATGCTCTGTGCGAATGCAACGTCTTCGAACGGCGTATGGAGCTCGAGCATCACCAAGACGCTCAACCGCACTTGGAAGGACGACGAGGACAGTTCCACGTTTAACTACAAGATTAAGGTCGGCGTCATCGGAGCCATGGATGAGTCGCTGGGCTCCTCGCTGCGCGCGGACCTGGTCGAGGGCACGTCGTTCTCGGGTGCGGCGGACGCCATCAATGCCGAGGCCAAGCGACTGCGCGAGGATGAGGGCTGCAACGTTGTCGTTTGTATCGCACATACGCTCAACGCCAAGGCCTTTGCCGCACAGCTCAATGGCGTCGATGCCCTGGTCGCAGGCCACGAGCACATCAACTTAAACGAGAACGTAACGGGGGCCGATGGCAAGCCGGTCCGCGTCGTCGAGGCGGGCAGCGCCTTTGCCGAGGTTGGTCTGCTTTCCATTCCCTATGAGTGCGACACCAAGGGTACCGAAAGCACCAACGACGACATAGTGACGGTCTCCACAGGCGACAGCGCTGAGACACTCTACGCCGTCAAGGACGTCGACGACCTTTTGGCAGACCCCAACAACCAGAACATCCTTGATGAGGTCCGCAACAACAAAATCAAGCCGCTCGACGACGCCTTTGAAATCGAATCGAACAAGGTACTCGGCACATCCACCGCCAACTATTTCTATGGCGAGGACGCGGCGGGTACACATGGCTGGGAGATGGTGCGCACTACCGATTTCCGCCCCAGCGAAGCAGGCGACACCGCTAAAGCCCAGACCATCGGACATGTGATCTGCGGTTCTTATCTTAATTTGACGGGCGCGGACCTCGCTATCGAAAACGCGGGCGGCATCCGCGGCGGCATCGCGGCGGGCAACGTGACCGCCGGCAACGTCATCGCCATCTCGCCCTACGGCAACACCTTGGAGACCTGGACCATGACCGGCGCGGACTTCCTCGCAGCGCTTGAGCACTCGTTGGAAATTAGCGACAAATGCAATGACAGCTACGAACTTCAGCAAGCCTACGTCGCAGCCGGCCACACCGAGCAGGAAGCCCAGGACATGTACAAGTGGCCCAACGACTCCGGCAGCGTTCTTTCCTTTGGCGGCATCAACGTAAAAATCGACTGGACGCAGTCTGAAGGCAAGCGCATCGTGAGTGCCACGCTCACCAAAGACGGCAGCACGTTCGACCCCGCCAAGACCTATACCGTCGCCACCAACAACTACATTATCACCAACACGACCGACTTCCCCACCTTCGCAAACGCCACCAAGCACACCGAGTGGGGCACCTGCGAGTCAGCGCTGAGGGCACTGATTGGACAGAATGACTGGGAGAACAAGATGGCCGGACTCGCCGGCACCATCAGCTTCGGCTCCGCAGCCGTGGACCCCACGCCTACACCGGCCCCGACGCCTAAGCCCTCACCTAAGACGACACGACGACCACGCAGGCCACCACCAAGAAGACCACCGGCAAGCTTGCCGCAACGGGAGACCGTACGCTGGCCGTGGTCGGCGCATGCCTCATTGGCGGCATCATCGTCATCATGCTCGGCATTATCTGGAAGCGCCGCCGCTAAGCTACACCGCCGGGCCTTGCAGCCCCGCCGTGCAGACCTTATATCAAGCACAGAAGCCCGTCCGATGTGATCGGACGGACTTTTTGGTGGGTATCATGGTTGAACGATCATGAGGAGGTTTCCCTACATGGAATTGTTTGAGCCAATTCTTCATTTCTTTGCACAACGATGGGTCCACAACATCATCTGGGCAGGTATCTTGGCCATCGGCACCGCCGTTGCCGCCAAGGTCGCGTCCAAGACCCTGCACCACCTGCTTAGCCGCGACGATAACCCACTCCCTTCATCGAGCATCTTCATCAACATCGCGCGCGCCATCATCTGGATGATTGGCGGCAGCTTTATCCTCGACAACTGCTTTGGCATTAACGCAAACGCCCTCGTCGCCGCTCTTGGCGTCGGCGGCATCGCCATCTCGCTCGGCTTTCAGGACACGCTGTCAAACCTTATCGGTGGCATGCAGGTGACCTTTATGGGCATCATCAAGCCCGGCGACAATATCGAGGTCGGCGGCGTGTCGGGCGTGGTCCAGGACATCACCTGGCGCCACACGACCATCGAGGACGCCTCCGGGCAGACCATCATCGTCCCCAACTCCAACATCTCCAAGAACACGCTCGTGCATTTGATGCCCTTTGGGCGCGTTGCCGTGCCCGTCGCGGTCAAGGACACGTCCAAGTGGGCTTCACTGGACGCGCTGGCAGATGAGCTCACCGACGCTACCAAGGCCGCCGTGCTTCCCATCTCGGGCTTTGACAAGGAGCCGTATGTTCTCTTTAGCGAGATCGGCGACTTTGGCATCAAGGGCAAGATCATCTTTATCGTCAGTGACGACAGCACCACCTTTACGGCAGCCGACGCCTGCATCCGCGCCATCGCCCCCATCATCGCCTAAAACCACCACAAAGGGGACAGGCACCTTTGTGGTGGTTTTGCATCGTGGTACCATGGTTATATCGTTGTTTAAACGACTAAGGGAGTAGACACCATGGAAGAGGCCTATCGTCAAGCACGCAAGCGCGGCGAGCAGGGACGCCGTCGCGCCATCAGCCAAAGCGAGCACCCGTACCTTACGGACCTCGACGGCCTCGTTTCCCAGCTCCCCTTAGGCCAGCGAGAGAGCGTCGGTCTGAGGGACATTCCGCTCGAAATGGTCGTCGGCACGGTCACCAAAGGCCGTCAGTCTGCCTTTTCGTGTAACTTTATGCCCCTGCTGCCGTTTAACACCGAGTTCGCCCGCAAGTGGTCCAACCTCTACGACATCCAGGTGACCGAGGGCTATCGCGACCCCATCATCGTCACCGAGTTCATGCATCGGTTCTATGTCCAGGAAGGCAACAAGCGCGTCAGCGTCCTCAAATTCCTGGACGCCCCGACGGTTTCGGCCAAGGTCACCCGTCTCTACCCCGGCAAATGGAACTCCGTCGAAAGCCGCCTGTACGGTGAATTCTGCGCGTTTTGGCGCGTCTGTCCCCTATACGAGATCGAGTTCTCGCGTGAGGGAAGCTACGAGACGCTCGCCAAGATGCTCGGTCAGAACCTTATCGAAAAGTGGCCACAGAAAAAGGTCGACTACCTGCGCCACACCTTCCTACTCTTTAAGCGTGCCTACCTTCGCGCGGGCGGCGACCACCTGGACATTACGCCCGCCGACGCCATGCTCGTCTACCTCAATGTGTACAACCAGGACCGCCTGCTGGATACGCCGATGGATATCGTCGTAAACCGCCTGTGCAAGATGTGGCGCGAGTTGGTCATTGCCGGCAAAAATGACGAGGACAAGGTCGATCTTGTCGAGGCACCGAGCGTCGATGAGGAAGAGGCGCCCGCCAAGTCCACCTCCGGCGTGTTCAACTTCTTTATGGGCAAGACCGTTTATTCGGCGGCCAACCCTCTGCGCATCGCCTTTATCCATGAATTCCCCTGTGCATCGTCGAGCTGGGACAGCTTGCACGACCAAGGGCGTCAGTATCTCGACGAGCACTTTGGCGGCATCGTGCGCACCGAGGCATTCGAGGACTGCCACGATCCGGACGTGTTCTACGCCGCCGTGGAAACGGCTGTCAAACATGGTGCTAACGTCATCTTCTCGACCTCGCACCGCCTGATGGAATACACGCTCAGGGCTGCCGTTGAGTATCCCCAGGTTCGGTTCC
This sequence comes from uncultured bacterium, assembly GCA_905215275.1. GTDB lineage: Bacteria > Actinomycetota > Coriobacteriia > Coriobacteriales > Coriobacteriaceae > Collinsella. The sequence continues at coordinate 19,808 of CAJMPE010000006.1, forward strand.
TCAACTGCTCTATCGGCCTTCCCCACCAAAGCGTCCGTTCGTATTTTGGAAAGATGTACGAGGCTAAATTCCTCCTGGGCGCCCTTGCCGCCAGCATGGCGGACAACCATCGCATTGGCTACCACGCGTCGGTCTTTGCGTCGGGCGCACTTAGCGAGATCAACGCCTTTGCGATTGGCGCCTCGCTGCTCGACCCCCGCGCGCAGGTAATCCTCACCTGGGGCGATGTGCCCGCCGGCGGTCTTGCCGAGGCCATGTGCCGCGAAGGCGTGAGCGTCATGACCGGCGCTGACATGTCCAAGTCGCTGGAGGACCCTACGGCCTACGGACTCCACCGCCTGGTCGATGGCAAGGTCGTCGGCATCGCCATGCCGGTATGGAACTGGGGCCGATACTACGAGCTTATCGTGCGAAGCCTGCTGCATGGCACCTGGGATGAGACCAGTGACGCCAACCAGGTTCGCGCCGTCAACTACTGGTACGGCATGAGCTCGGGCGTTATCGACATTCGCTACGCGCCGGGCCTGCCCTATCAGACGCGCAAACTGGTGCAGCTACTCCGCAACGGCATCGTCGAGGGCTCCATCAATCCGTTTGGCGGTGAGCTCCACAGTCAGAGCGGCGTGGTGCAGATCGAGGGCTTTCCCCCACTGCCAAGCACGCAAATCGTCGAGATGAACTGGCTGGCCGACAACGTGGTAGGCGCCATTCCACAGCCCAACGATGAGCCGAAAGTCCGCGCCCTATGAAGATCCTTGCCGTAGCCGATACCGAAGAACGATGTCTTTGGGAGTGTTTTTACAAGGAACGCTTTGAGGGTGTCGACCTGATTTTGTCCGCTGGCGACCTGGACCCGGACTATCTTGAGTTTTTGGTCACCGTCATCAACAAACCGCTCATCTACGTGCGTGGCAACCACGATGACCGCTATGCACGTCATGCACCGGGCGGCTGCATCTGTGTCGAAGATACCGTCTACGTGTACCGCGGCGTCCGTATCGCGGGGCTTGGCGGCTCCATGCGCTACCGAGACGGTGCCAACATGTACACCGAGCACGAAATGGCCAAGCGCATGCGCAAGCTGTCCCGCAAAGTGAGGATGGTCGGCGGCTGCGACATCCTGCTCACTCACGCGCCCGCCGCCGGCGTGGGCGATCTGGATGATGTGCCACATCGAGGATTCGAATGCTTTAACACAGCGCTCGAATCCTGGAATCCCGACTACATGGTGCACGGGCATGTGCACCAATGCTATGGCCACGACTTTCAGCGTGAGCGTCGGCATACATGCGGGGCAACAATCATCAACGCCTGCGGCTATACGCTGTTTGAACTTGACGAAGCGCACTACCCCATCCGTGGCTGGCAGGCAGCCTGGCTCAATTCGCAAACCATGCGCCGCGAGCTCAAACGCCACGAGGCCATCGAGTCCTCTACCGCCAGAACCCCCTGGTAACCACCTTTAAGGCTTGACGCTGCGCCGGCCCCAAGCACCCCATCTCGCCCCTCAAGCCGTCGCTCGCGTACCAAAGTACGCGTCGCTCCTTTTTCGAGGCGACCTGGGGCACTTGGAACCGGCTCGCTGCGATGCCATAACATTGACGCCAAAGTGCCCAAACCACCACAAAGGTGCCTGTCCCCTTTGTGGTGGTTTTGGCCCGAGATAGCAAGAAACCCGGTCCTGCACGAGGCAGAACCGGGTTTCTTTAGCAATGCTTGCTTTGCTCAGGCAGTAACTGTTAGTTACTCAGCCAGGAAGTCACGCTGGACAGCGGGATCGACCTTGACGCCAGGGCCCATGGTGGAAGACACGGAGATGGACTTGACGTACTTGCCCTTAGCAGAAGAGGGCTTGACGCGCAGGATCTCGGTGTACAGGGCAGCGTAGTTCTCGACGAGCTGCTGCTCAGAGAAGGACTTCTTGCCCAGGGGCACGTGGCAGATGCCGTAGCGGTCGGCGCGATACTCAACGCGGCCGGCCTTGAGCTCGGAGACCATCTTGGCGACGTCCATGGTCACGGTGCCGAGCTTGGGGTTCGGCATGAGGCCACGGGGACCAAGGATCTTACCGATGCGGCCAACCTTGGCCATCATGTTCGGCGTAGCGATAGCGGCGTCGAAGTTGATCTCGCCCTTCTGGATCTGGGCGACGAGCTCGTCGGAACCGATGATGTCGGCGCCGGCAGCCTCGGCCTCGCGAGCCTTCTCGCCCTCGGCGAAGACGGCAACACGAACGGTCTTGCCGGTGCCGTGGGGCAGAGAGATGGAACCACGGATGTTCTGGTCAGCCTTACGAGTATCGATGCCCAGACGGAAGTGGGCCTCGACGGTCTCGTCGAACTTGGCGGTGTCGAGCTCCTTGATGAGCTTGGCAGCCTGAAGGGGGGTGTAGAGCGTGGCGCGGTCGATCTTCTCGGCAGCGGCGTTATAGCTCTTACCATGCTTAGCCATGTGCATTACCTCCTGTGGTTAAACGGGCTTATGCCCTCCCACATCGTATCGTGTGCCCTATTGCACACATATAACGGGCGCTCCGGTCGGAGCACCCGTCATTACCTAAAGAAATCGTTACTCAGCGATGGTGACGCCCATGGAACGGGCGGTACCGGCGATGATCTTCTTGGCGGCGTCAATGTCGTTGGCATTGAGGTCCGGCATCTTGATCTCGGCAATCTTGGTGAGCTGCTCCTGGGAGAGCTGACCAACCTTGTCGGCCTGGGGCTTAGCGGAACCAGACTTGAGGTTCAGCTCCTTCTTGATGAGGTGAGCCGCCGGCGGGGGCTTGGTGATGAAGGAGAAGGACTTATCCTCGTAGACAGAGATCTCAACGGGGATGATGTCGCCCTTCTTGTCCTGCGTCTCGGCGTTAAAGGCCTGGCAGAACTGCATGATGTTCACGCCAGCAGCGCCCAGGGCGGGGCCGACGGGAGGAGCGGGGTTAGCGGCACCAGCAGGAATCTGGAGCTTAATGACGTTGGCAACCTTCTTCTCAGCCATGGTCATTCCTTTCGAATCACGAGTGTGAAGTACTTGCTATATCGTAAGCACGCACGTGTTAGAAGCACTCCTGAGATGAGCAGTCACAGAAGAAGCACGCTCGCGCGAACGGACGAAAACTTAAGCGATGACAGCGACCTGGTTAAAGTCGAGCTCGACCGGCGTCTCGCGGCCAAAGATCATCAGCGTGACCTTAAGCTTGCCAGCCTCGGTGTTAACCTCGGAGACCTTGCCATCAAAATCGGTAAGCGGACCATCGGTGACGCGGACGGACGTGCCGACCTCAATATCAACCGAAGTGCGCTTGGGCGAATCGCCCTTACCGGGACGACGAGTCATCTTGTTGTACTCGTCGCGGGAAAGCGGAGCGGGCTTGCCATTGCCGCCCAGGAAACCGGTGACACCGGGCGTGTTGCGAACACACGTCCAAGCATCGTCATCCATCTCCATGCGGACCAGGACATAACCCGGGAAGATCTTGGAATCCTTGGTCTCACGCTTGCCACCCTCTTTAATCTCGGTGACACGCTCCATAGGAATCTCGATATCAAAGATACGGTCCTGCATGCCCATAGTCTCGATGCGATGCTCGAGATCGGACTTAACGCGGTTCTCGTATCCAGAGTAAGTGTGAACGACGTACCAACGCTTAGACATGGTTTAGCCCCTCAATCCAGAGAACAGAGCAAGAGCCTCGCCAAAGCCAGCATCGAGCAGAGCGATGACGACGCCGACGACGATCAGAGAAGCGCAAACGACGACCGAGTAGTTCACGAGCTCCTTCTTATCGGGCCACGTGACACGCTTCATCTCGGACTTGACCGAAGCGAAATACTTCTTGGTGCGGGCGAAGAAACCAGGCTTCTCGTTCTTCTTGGACTTCGCAGCCTTCTCGTTCTTCTTGGCAACGGCCTTCTTGGCCTCAACCTTGGAGTTGGCGGCAGCGTTGTTGGCAGGCGCCTGCTGCTGAGCCTTCTTCTTGTTCTTCTTGTTGGCCATTTGGGTTACCTCCGCGCAATGCGCTTATACATGAGTAAACCGTAAGCCCCCAATTGGGAGCTTACGGAATAATGACTGGCACGCCAGGAAGGACTCGAACCCTCAACACTCGGTTTTGGAGACCGATGCTCTACCAATTGAACTACTGGCGTATGTGACTAGAGACTAGCGAGTCTCTTTGTGCAGCGTGTGGTGACGGCACCAGGGGCAATACTTCTTGATCTCCATACGATCAGGCATGGTCGACTTGTTCTTGGTGGTCGTATAGTTGCGGCGCTTGCACTCAGTGCACGCAAGAGTAACTAGAGTACGCATGTATCCTGAACCTTTCATTTCCGCCCCGTACGGGCACGAGTTGATACTTTATCAGCTCTACGTAAGTGCTGTCAACGAAAACCTCGAATCAATTGGTTCTCGGTGAACCCATTCATATTTGGAACACATCAATGGAGCCAACGAGATCTAATCGACGGTGCACCCAGGACCATAATCGATCCTCTCGACACCAGCAACGGCTCAATATCCATTGCAGAAAAGAACCCGGCACCCATATAAGTGCCGGGTTCTCTAAGTCAGCTATATCAAAGAGCTAATTTACTCAATGATCGTGGAGACGATGCCCGAACCAACGGTGTGACCACCCTCGCGGATAGCGAAGCGCAGGCCCTCCTCCATGGCGATCGGGTGGATGAGGTCGCCCTCGATGGTGATGTGGTCACCAGGCATAGCCATCTCGGTGCCCTCGGGGAGCTTGACCGTACCGGTAACGTCGGTGGTACGGAAGTAGAACTGAGGACGATAGCCATCGAAGAACGGGGTGTGACGGCCGCCCTCGTCCTTGGTCAGAACGTAGATCTCGCCGGTGAACTTGGTGTGCGGGGTAACCGAACCGGGCTTGCAGAGAACCTGGCCGCGCTCGATGTCCTCGCGCTTGATGCCGCGGAGCAGCAGACCGACGTTGTCGCCAGCCTCGCAGAAGTCCATGGACTTACGGAACATCTCGATACCGGTAACGACGGTGTTCTGGGTATCCTTGATGCCGACGATCTCGACGGGCTCGTTGAGCTTGAGCTCACCGCGCTCGACACGGCCGGTAGCAACGGTACCACGGCCGGAGATGGTCATAACGTCCTCAACGGCCATCAGGAACGGGAGGTCGTTGTTACGAGCAGGCGTCGGGATGTACTCGTCGACGGCCTTCATGAGCTCGCGAATGGCGTCCATCCACTTGGCGTCGCCCTCGAGAGCGCCCAGAGCGGAACCACGGATGACGGGGATGTCGTCGCCGGGGAAATCGTACTCGGAGAGGAGCTCACGCGTCTCCATCTCGACGAGGTCGATGAGCTCGTCATCGTCGACCATGTCGCACTTGTTCAGGAAGACGACGATGTAGGGAACGCCGACCTGACGGGCGAGCAGGATGTGCTCGCGGGTCTGAGCCATGGGGCCGTCGGTAGCGGCGATGACCAGGATAGCGCCGTCCATCTGAGCAGCACCGGTGATCATGTTCTTGACGTAGTCAGCGTGGCCCGGGCAGTCAACGTGAGCGTAGTGACGGGCAGCGGTCTCGTACTCGACGTGGGAGACGGAAATCGTAATGCCGCGCTCGCGCTCCTCGGGAGCCTTGTCGATGTTCTCGAACGCAGTGAAGTCAGCCTTGCAGCCCTCGGTCTCGGAGAGAACCTTGGTGATGGCAGCGGTCAGCGTGGTCTTGCCGTGGTCGACGTGACCAATGGTGCCGATGTTAACATGCGGCTTAGTGCGCTCAAACTT
>CAJMPE010000007.1 GCA_905215275.1 uncultured bacterium
GTAGATGGTGAACTGACCGGTGTAGCCCAGCAGGTCAGCGTCCTCGCGCAGCATGCGCACGCACATGGCGTGGAAGGTGCACACCCACATGCCGCGAGTGCCACTGGGGATGAGCGCTGCCAGACGCTCGCGCATCTCGGCCGCGGCCTTGTTGGTAAACGTGATGGCAAGAACCTGCCAAGGCTTAACGCCCAGGTCGCCAAGCATGTGCGCGATGCGGAAGGTCAAGACGCGGGTCTTGCCCGAGCCAGCACCGGCGAGCACCAGCAGCGGGCCCTCGGTGGTCAGGACCGCCTCGCGCTGAGCGGGATTAAGGCTGTCGATGTCGACGAGCGGCTTGGCGGGTTTGGGCGCCGGAGCCGGGGCGTCGTAGATGTCGAGCGGAACGAGCTCGGGTTCCGGCGCGGCGGGGGCGGTGTACGCATCGAGCGGCACGGGTTCCGGCGCGGGCGGCACGGGTACCGCAGTGTTCTTTTCCCAGGGCAGGGGCTGGGTCATGGGCGACTCCTCATCTGACGGACGGCGCGCCTGCGGGCAGCGCCATAGTTTGAGCCGTACCAGTATACCGAGCCGCGCGGACACCGACGCAAATCACACCGCGACTCCGTGCGCCGCCGTCAGGCCCACCCCAGCGAATTTGGTGCAATGGGGTCAGGTTAGTCTGCACCAATCAATTGACAATCACGAAACCGCCGATGTCATGGCAGCAGCAGCGAGCGGTGGCCAGGGCGAACAAATTGGCATGAAAAGAGGGTGGCATAGACCTTTTGGTCATGCCGCCCTCTTTGAATGACAAGTTGTCGCTCTGGCCGCCACGCAGCGTCAACCAAGTTACAGGCCGAGCATCGGCTCCAGGACAAAGAAGTACGCGAGCACCACGATGCCCAGGATGATGCGGTAAACACCGAAGCACTTAAAGTCGTGACGGCGGACGAAACCCATGAGCCACTTGATGGCGATGAGCGAAACCACAAAGGCCACAACACAGCCCACGCCCAAGATTGCGACCTCGTTGGCGCCGAACGTACCGCCCTTGATGAAGTACTTGACCAGTTTGAGCGCACTCGCGCCAAACATGACAGGGATGGCCAGGAAGAACGTAAACTTGGACGCCACCGAACGCGTGCAGCCCAAAAGCAGGCCACCGATGATGGTAGAACCGGAACGAGACGTACCAGGCACCAGCGAAAGCACCTGGAAGCAGCCGATACCCAGCGCAGTCTTCCAACTCAGGTCCTCGAGCGTGGCGATGGAGCCAAAGTCCAAATTCTCGTCATCGTCCTCATCCTCAGCGGTAGCCGCGGCGGGCGCCGCAAAGTGCGCACCGGCGGGACGTCCGCCCGCCACCACAGCACGCGAACCAAACGAACCGGCAACGGCCATTTCCTCGCGCTTGTTCGCGCGCCAGTTCTCAATCACGATAAACAGCACGCCGTACACAATGAGCGCCAGCGCCACGACGGGAGCATTGTAGAAATGCTCCTCCATCCAGTCGTTGAGCGGCAGACCGATCGCCGCGGCGGGAATGCAGCCGAGCACAATCTTGCCCCACAGCACCCAGGTGTCGCGACGGCCCTCCTTGCCCTTGCTGGGCGAGAACGGGTTGAGCTCATGGAAGAACAGGACGCAGACAGCCAGAATGGCGCCGAGCTGAATCACGACCAGGAACATATTCCAGAACGTCTCGCTCACGTTCATCTTGACGAACTCGTCCACCAAGATCATGTGACCGGTCGACGAAACAGGCAGCCATTCGGTGATGCCCTCGACCAGGCCCATGAAGGCAGATTTTAGAAGCTCGATGATATCCAAAGGGACCCCCTCGTTAGACACCCGCCGATATTGTTCTGCGGACGGTGCGGGCGATGTCCCATTATCAACCGTTGGCGGCGCACCTGCGCCTACCCTTACCAAAAAACTCGCCCGTTCACAGAATTGCGAGCGGTCAAACCGAAATCCTTGGGTATAACTGCAACAAGATAAAGTGTCCGGCGGCCAACGCGCCCGCGCCCGCCCGACGCACGAGCCCCACGCCCGTGCGATAGACCAAGGAGGAAACCATGAACGAGGGCTATACCAAGGTATTTGTTTCACTCGACGGTACTGAGCAGCAGGATTTTGTGCTCGCACGCGCCATCAAGGTCGCCGCGAACAACGGCGCTAAGCTGATCATCGGCCACGTCATCGACTCCACTGCGCTCGAGAGCGCCGGTTCCTATCCGGTCGACCTGGTCAACGGCTTGGAGGAGGCCTTTAACAACTCCATCGCCAAGCAACTCGAGGAGGCCAAGGCCAATCCCGACATTCCCGAGGTCGAGGTCATGATTCGTACCGGCCGCATTCGTGAGACGCTCAAGGATGAGATGCTCGACGTGGTCAAGCCCGATCTGGTGCTCTGCGGCGCCCGCGGCCTGTCCTCAATTAAGTACGCGCTACTGGGCTCGATTTCAACGTTCCTGCTGCGCAATACGGACTGCGACATTTTGGTCGTGAAGTAGCGTTGCTCCCACCGGCCGCGGGGCCTGCGGGGTTTCCACGAGCACGTCCTCGCCGCGTTGCGGCTGCGGGATGTGCCCTTAGGAAACCCCTCCCGGCCCCGCGGCCTTCGCAGCCTTACTTCAGCGAGTTGTCTGATAGAAAAATGGGCGTGCCGCCCCGGTTGGCGGCACGTTTTGTTTGAGGCGGCACGTTTTGTTTGGGCGGACGTCTGCCGCGTGCGTTACTCGAAATATTGGAACTTGTTGGTTGAGAAGGCGAATGTGACGACGAAGCCTTCGCCGGGCTCGGATGCCGCGGTGACGTCGATGCCCATCTTGGAGCACAGGCGCGCCACCAGGTAGAGGCCGATGCCCGTTGCGCGCTTGGTGATGCGGCCGTTGTCGCCGGTAAAGCCCTTCTCGAACACGCGCGGCAGGTCGGCCGCGCTCACGCCACAGCCGTTGTCGGCAACGGTAAGCTCGATGCGCTCGCTTGCCAGGCCCTCGTCCAGCAACGCGCCCGAAAACGTGATCTTCGCACCATCCTCACGTGCGTATTTAATGCTGTTCTGAATGAGCTGGCCCAGAATAAACTCGAACCACTTCTCGTCGGTAAACACCTCAAAGTCGAGGTTCTCGCACACCGGGGCCACGTGCGCCGCGATGAGCTCACGCGCGTTGGCCTTGATCGCGCCCGTCACCAGGGTCTTAAGATCCCAGCGGCGAATCAGGTAGTCACGCTCCACGACTTCCGAGCGTGCATAGTACAGCGCCTGGTCGATATAGCGCTCCACGCGGGCAAGCTCGCGACCGAGGTCGTCTACGCGCGACAGATCGTCTTCGCTGCCGTCCAGGTTTTCAAGAATCAGATGGGCTGCCGCCAGAGGCAACTTGGCCTCGTGGACCCAGCTTTCGATATAGTCGCGATAATCATCGGTCTGGCGCCGGCCTTCGGCAACCTCGTCGCAGGCAGCTTTGCCCACCCGGCGCAAGACCTCGTACTCGAGCTCGCCCTCGGCATAGGTCGGGCATTGCACCATCTCCTGCACCCATGCGGGACTCTCGAGTTCCTCTGCCGCGCGCTCCAACTGACGCAGAAAACGGCGACGGCGAGCGTACTCGATCACGATGCCGAGCATACCGAAAATAAAGGACACGCCAACCGCCACGACCACGATAGAAACGGGTGCGCCGGCGACCGTCAGCACAAAGCAGCTCAGCAGCACGCCGCAGGTCCACACGGCGACGGGAAGCAGCGCATCTTTAAAGAACTTGCCAAACGACATAGCCGGCCCCTAGACCGAATAGCCTTGGCCGCGGTGCGTCGTCAAATACCCCTTGATGCCGATTTTTTCGAGCGTGGTGCGCAGGCGGTTGATGTTGACGGTAAGCGTGTTGTCGTCCACGAAGGCGTCGGAGTCCCACAGGTCCTGCATGATGGCCGGACGCGAGACGATCTTGCCCGCGCGACCCAAGAGCAGCGAAAGGATACGCAGCTCGTTTTTGGTGAGCTCGGTACTGTCGCCGGTTGCCGTATTGGTGACCATGGAGCGGGCGAGGTCGAGCTCCAATCCCTTGTGGACGAGCGTGCTGCGCTCGCCTGCCGCCGCGGTGCGACGCAGCAAGGCATTGATGCGCGCCACGAGCACACGGGCGCTGTAGGGCTTGGGAACAAAGTCGTCCGCGCCGAGCGTCATGGCCATGACCTCGTCGATCTCGGTCGTGCGCGACGTGAGGACGATGATGGGGACCTCGGATTCGCGGCGAACCTCGTGGCAGATATGCTGGCCGTCCTTGACGGGAAGCGTGAGGTCGAGCAGCACCAGGTCGGGCGCGGCGGCGAGAATATCGCGCGAGACATGCTCAAACGATTCGCAGGCCTCGACCTCAAAACCGGCACGCGCCAAAATGTCGGCGAGCTCGCGACGGATGGGCTCGTCGTCCTCAACGATATAGATCAGCGCCATGGATTCCGCTCCCCTCTTGGTTGTCTTGCCACCATTATGGCCGCGAAACTGCAGGTGTGCACCGCGCGCGGTACCAAGGTGACAGAACTGTTCGCGAGCGGGGGCGTTTTGTCCGCCTCGCACTCGCAGCGGTGGCGGGGACCAACATGATTCTTAATCCCCGTCCCAGAAAAATCATTTAGCGGCGGGCACAGAGCTTTTCGTAGCCTTCGGCGAAGAAGGCGACCGTGGCGGCGTCGGCGTCGGCGGCGTCCGTCTCGGTTGCGGGGACCACGCCGTGCTCGTCGCTCACTAGGAACAGCGCGCCCTTAAGCTGCGCGGGAATATCTACGCGCGTGACCGGGATGCCCTTGGTCTGGGCCAGCTGCTCGATGAGCGTCGCCGTGCCGCACAGGCACTCGTCCGCCGGCGCCACAAAGGCCAGCTCACCGTCGTTGACGGCAGCGAGCAGCTCGGGCGCCACGCCGGTTTCGTCGGCCTCGGAGCGGGCCTCGGCGGAGCGGGCACGTAGCGCCTTGGCCGACGTATCGGTTAGCGGCTCGTACTCCCCCACCGTCATGGCGGCGTTGCCGTTAACGTCGATCACCAGCATGAGCACACCGTCGTGGGCGGTGTAATCGCCCTCGGCAAGTGACCACTCAACGTGCTGCTTGGCCCAACTGAGCATGTTATGGGTAAGCGGCTCGCCCTGCACCAGACGCTCGGACAGTGCGCGGATGTGACGGTTGAGCATGGGCACCTTTTTGTTGGACATACGCCAACGGCAGATGAGCGCGGGCTTGTCGAGCGTGAACTTCTCGACCGCCTCCTGATTGGCGCAAAAGTCCTCGTACGCACGCTGATCCTCGGCATTGCCAAACAGCTCGGCATCATCAATCTGGGGCATGGTTGTACCTTTCGTGTTAGTCATTCCGTCCTCTTATACCAAAAAGACGGCCCTCCAAACGGAGCAGCCGTCTTTTGCAGAGATTATTTTGGAAGCGAGGCAAGTCCAAGGGACGAGATAACATCCCATCCTTCCCAGTCAACCTAACAGGTCGGCGAGGGTTGCCCAGATGCCGCAGATTGCCGTGAAAGAGGAGCGACGCGTACTTGGGTACGCGAGCGACGAATGAACGGCAAGGTGCGGTGGCTGGGCAAGCCGCAGCGCCACCTCCCTACTTAGTGGCGGAAGTGGCGGGCGCCCGTAAAGACCATAGCAATACCATGCTCGTTGCAGGCCTGGACGCTCTCGTCGTCGCGCTTGGAGCCGCCGGGCTGGATGATGCAGGTCACGCCGTGTGCAGCAAGCACGTCGACGTTGTCGCGGAACGGGAAGAATGCGTCGCTTGCGCAGGCAAAGCCGCCCTTCTCCACGCCCTCGCGCTCGCAGAAGTCCTCGGCACGCTCGCAGGCCAACAGTGCAGAATCCACGCGGTTGGGCTGACCCGGGCCCATGCCAATGCCGGCCTTGCCCTTGGAGACCAGGATGGCGTTGGACTTAACGCCCTTGCAGACCTTCCAGGCAAACTCGAGCTCGGCCATCTCGGCGTCGGTGGGCTTGCGGTCGGTGGGGAACGTAAAGGTCGCGGGATCCTCGGTCACGCGGTCGACTTCCTGCACCAGCATGCCGCCGTCGATAGAGCGCAGCTCCACCTGGGCGCCATGGTCCACGCCGCCGGTCGCCAACACGCGCAGGTTGGGGCGCTTGGCCATGCGCTCGAGCGCCTCGGCAGTGTAGCTCGGGGCGATGATGACCTCGACAAACTGCTTGTTCTGATCGGCGAAGTGCTCAACCAGCTCATAGGGAACCTCGCGGTTGCAGGCGATGATGCCGCCGAAAGCGCTCTTGGGATCGCAGGCGAAGGCGCGGTCGTAGGCAGCCGTAATATCCTCGGCAACGGCGGAACCGCAGGGGTTCTGGTGCTTGAGGATCACGCAGGCGGGCTCGTCGAACTCGCGGACCAGGTTCCAAGCGGCGTCGGCATCCAGATAGTTGTTGTAGCTGAGCGGCTTGCCCTGGATCTGCTCGGAGCCCACGAGCGGGAACTGCGAGCTCGCGGTGTTCTCGCAGCCCTCGGCAAAGCGATAGACCGTGGCCTTCTGCTGCGGGTTCTCGCCATAGCGCAGGTCGTCGACCTTCTCCAGCGAGATCTCGAGCTTGGCAGAGGTATCCGCCACGTCGCTTGCCTGGGCGGCGAGCCAACGGGAGATAGCCGTGTCGTAGGCGGCGGTGGTCTGGTAGACCTTCACCTGCAGGCGACGACGGGTGGAAAGCGTGGTGCAGCCACCGGTCTCGTGCATCTCGGCCAGGACGGCATCATAGTCGGCCGGGTCGGAAATGACGGTAACGCTCGCGGCGTTCTTAGCGGCAGAGCGCAGCATGGAGGGGCCACCGATGTCGATGTGCTCGATGGCATCCGCGAAGGTGACCTCGGGGTTGGCGACGGTCTTCTCGAACTCGTACAGGTTGACGACCACCAGGTCGATCAGCTTAATGCCGTGCTGAGCGGCCTCCTGCATGTGCTGCTCGGAATCGCGACGGGCAAGCAGCGCGCCGTGAACCTTGGGATGCAGCGTCTTGACGCGGCCGTCCATCATCTCGGGATAGCCCGTGAACTCCTCGATGGGGGTTACGGGAACGCCCGCGTCCTCGATGGCACGAGCCGTGCCGCCCGTAGAGATGATCTCGACGCCAAAGTCGTCAACCAGCGTCCGTGCGAAATCGACGACGCCCGTCTTATCGGTAACCGAGATCAACGCGCGTGCGATCTTCACATCAGATCCCATGCAGTCCTCCTGTCTGGTACGCCGCCGTGCTCTGTGAGTCGGTGATACGTCGATCTGCAGCGCTCGCGCAGCGGCATTGAAAATACTGATTCAATGTAGCGCATCGAGCGCGACGATGCACCCCGCAACGCACGGCTGTGCAGAAAAAGCTTCGAGCGGGGGTTGCAGGAGCGCCACTGGGCACGGTGAGTTCATGGAACACAGGGGCACCATAATTAGATGCCAATGGCGTGGTAGAACTGTGCTCGATATGCATCCGCAATAGAAAGAGGCACCATGGTCTCGCGGGTTCTCTACCGACCGTTTGATACCGAAGATTTCGACGCCATCGCGCTGATCCTGCAGCAGCTTTGGCACAACAACTCGGATAACGATGAGTACAACCGCCTCGAAGCCGCGTGCGACCTTGCCTACTGCCTTTCTTCCTCGACGTTTTCACAGGTTGCCGTAATCGACGGTCAGGCGCGCGGCATTGCGCTTGCACGCGCAGGACAGAGCTCCGGCGTCACTATCAACGAACATTGGATGGATACCGAACGCGCGTTGCTGTCGCAGATGCGCGAGCTGGAGCCCGAAGCTTGCGCCGAGTACCTCTCGTTTGTGCGCGCCACCATCCGAACCAACAACCGCCTGCTCGAGAAAAGCCCACTGCCGCATGACAACGAGGTCACGCTGCTCGCCGTGGATCGCGATGTCCACGGCCTGGGCGTTGGCACGGTGCTGCTCGACGCCGCTATCTCGCATCTGTCCTCGTGCGGGGCGACCAGCGCACACCTGTACACCGACTCCAACTGCTCGTGGAAGTTCTACGAGCTGCACGGCTTTAAGCGCACTGCCACGCACCGCGCCAACCGCGAAGAGCGCCGTCACGACATGCCGCGCGAAAGCTTCCTCTACGAACTGGACCTAACAGTCTAAAACCCGGCAGTTAGGGACGTTCCTCTTGTGCCGGCACCCCGGGACACTCCTTGGCAGCAGCCGCACCTAGTCGTTGGGGACGTTCTTAAATGACTAGTCGTTGGGGACAGTCTTGATCAAAACGACCGACGAAGCCCTTCTTGAGGTCGCTATATAGGGGTTCACATATAGCTGTGGTCAAAAAACATCAAATATGAGTACTGTTACCTTTTTAGTGGCAGCGAAATTCGGCTTTTTCGGGTCTCTTAGACCTCTCGACGCGTTGGATGAACTAACGTATCTCCCCAAATGTACTAAAAAATGGACTCCTAACGAGAAACAATCTCGTTAGGAGTCCATTTTTTAGTACAAGCAAATGTGACAATCTAGGCAACAGTACTCATATTTGGCATTTTTTGCCCACTGCCCCTTGCGCGAAGGTCCGCAGCGGAAAGTATGGCCCGTTTCGATGCACAAAAATGGGATGGATCTTCCCTGGCAACCGCCCAGAAAGGTCCACCCCAAAGCAAGCGCTCGCTAGAACGTTCCGCCGCCGCCACCGCCGACGCCGCCTCCGCCGCCGCCCGAGAAGCCGCCGCCACCGCCGCCGCCCGAGCTGTCGGAGCTCGAAGCCAGCTCACGGATGCTCTCGTGATACACATCGTTAAATGAATCGAGCGGCGAATCGATACCGTAATGATGGTAGTACCACCAGTAGCAAGGGTAATTGTCGTAGAAACCGTCGGCCTCGCGCACCTCGGGAGGAACAGCCTCGGCAAGCTGACGCAGGACTTCCTTCGAAACGCCCAGCGCCGCACCCATCACCAGCAGCTTGTTCCACAGTACCAGATCGCCGGGGACGGCTTCCTTTAGGCGCGTGAAATCCTCGAGCCAATGCTTAAGCGCCTTGCAGCGAGCCGCAACCTCGGCGCCCTCCGGCGTAAAGCGGCGGAACGTAAGGCCCACGCCAATACCCACCAGCACAATCGGCACCGAGATAACCGCGGCGACAATGTTCGCGTGTGCGCCGTCGGTAAAGAAGATGGATCCCGCGGGAACACAGGCGATCAGAATACCAAGAACCAGGCAAAACACCATTGCGACAATGCCGTCAGAGGCAACGTACTCGCTATCGGCCAGCTTGCCCTTAACGGTGTTCTGATAGTCCTCGAGCTTGTCGCCCACGGGCGTAGCGTGCTGCTTGACGTAGTGCTGCAGCTCGTCGAACGTGCGCGAGCGATCGCCGTTCTCGTCGGGCTTAGCACCGGCAAAGAAGACCTTGAGCACCATGCGGTCAATGCCCTTGGCCGACTTCCAACCCGCATCACTCACCGTCACGCGATACGTTTGCTCTTCTTTTTCACGCCCCAACAGGCCTTTCTTGGCCTTGGTCACGGTCGCCTGCTCCAGCTTGATCACACGGTCGTCGGTGAGCTTCATGAGCGTGGCGATATATGCCTGATCGGGCACCTCGTTCCAGCTCATGAGGGCCGAAAGCACAGCGGGATGGTCGGCCGAAGGCACATCGCGGAAATATTCGTCCTGGAAAAGCGGCTTTGGCTTGCGGCGGCGCAGCTTGAGCACAACGATTGTGCCGGTAAAGGCCACCGCCGCGACAACACTTAGCACGGCAAGTACATTGGCAATCATGCGAGCGTGAGCGCGGCGGGCGTTAGCTTCGTCGGCCCATTCCTTCTCTTCGCCCAGGATCGTTGACATGCGTTCTTCGCCCGAGGCGGCAAGCTGCGGCACCCAGTCGCTGGGGAAGGCGATGCGCGCCTCGGCGAATTCGCCCTGATGCACGCAGGGAATGGTATAGGTGACCATGGGTTCATCCGCATCGAGTGACACGTCGCCCGTCAGCGGACCGTGACCCCATGCGCGGAAGTTATCGCCCTTGACGGCCGCCGTCCCGGCAGCGGCATTTGCGAAGTACACTTCCATCTCGACATCGTCGGAATCCGCGGACCAGCCGTCACCCACGAACTTCCAGTAGAGCTCGGCGGTATCGGCCCAGTTCATGACCGCACCGGTCATGGTGTAGCTCACGTAATAGATCGCGCTATCGCCGCTCTCGTGGGGGCTGAACACCTTAATCCTTACGCCGTCACCGGTCTGCTCGACCGTGTAGACGCCAGAGTCGCCCTTGTTCGCGCTATCGACTTTGTTAAACGCGGTGTCCTCTTCCTCGACACTCAGCACGTCGACGCCCGCCGTGCCGCCCTGCTGGTTGGTGCCCGTATTGATCTCCCAAAACACGCCGTTGATGTCGTCGTCGAAATCGAACTGGCGTCCCTCGACAACGGTCAGCGATCCATCGGCCTCAACCGTGGCGCCGATGTAGGTTTGGCTCATGGAGTAGCCGTCGGCGTGTGCGGCGGCAGGCAGCAGCAACAACGCAAGCGCGACGAGTGCGCAGACGGAAGCGAATCGCGCGAATAGGCGGCGCTGCCGACAGGTCTTGGCAACGGGGGCGTTCATAGGCACATCCTTTGTCTGTGATACCAACAGCGTCATTGTCCCACGTTTACGGGCGCACATGACGAATATCTAGGCGACCGGAGCGCCAAATGGGACAAAAGTCACGCCCGCCGCCAGCAGCTAGTCATTGGGGACGTTCTTAAATGACTAGCCGTTAGGGACACTCTTTGGCATGGCATGCACCAACGATAGATACCATTTCACAGCTCCGTCACAGGTGTAGTGGCTTTGTGTGGGCGCGGCATGCGCTGATTGAGCCGCCAGCCGAGGGGCATAAAGCAGTTGAGCGAAAACGGTTTGCCCCTTTGCCGTTCGCTCGAGGATCATGTCCCCCTTTTCCGCGGAAACCCCGGCAGTTGCGAAGAGCTGCCGGGGTTTCTGTCGTCTAAGGCGCCGAATTGATGGACAGGAATCAAAGCGCCGAGTCTGCGGCCCGCCATACGCAATGCGGGGCTTCGACAACTTGCGGACCACAGTGACGTCTCCCCATCGCGCCCCGCGCTATACTCGTCCGCATGGATATCAAAGCACGCAACATAGCAACACACGCCGCGGACGCACCGGCAACGGCAGCGCCCACCCCCGTCGTGGGCCGCTTCGCCCCGTCGCCCTCGGGCCGCATGCACCTGGGCAACGTGTTCAGTTGCCTGTGCGCGTGGCTTTCGGCCCGCAGCCAGGGCGGCCGCATCGTACTGCGCATCGAGGACCTGGACGATCGCTGCAAGCGCCCGGAACTTGCCGCTCAACTGATTGACGACCTGGCCTGGCTGGGGCTTGAGTGGGACGAAGGTCCCTACTACCAGCACGATCGCCTGGACTTGTACGAGGACGCCCTGCACCAGCTGCAAGACGCCGGCCTCACCTACCCCTGCTTTTGCACGCGCGCCGAACTCCACGCCGCGAGCGCGCCGCACGCCAGCGACGGCACGCCCATCTATCGCGGCTCCTGCCGAGGGCTTTCGGCCGAAGAGGTCGCCCGCCGCAGTGCCCTGCGCGCCCCGGCCACGCGCCTGCGCGTGCCCGCCGTCGACGACCTCGCAGACGATGTGATCGAATTCGTGGACCGCACGTACGGGGCCCAATGCGAAGCGCTCGCCACCGAATGCGGCGACTTTTTGGTGCGCCGCAGCGACGGCGTGTTTGCCTATCAGCTGGCCGTGGTGGTCGATGACGCCGCCATGGGTGTTACCGAGATCATACGCGGATGCGACCTGCTTGGCTCCACACCACGCCAGATCTACCTGCAGCATCTGCTGGGCCTTCCCACGCCGCACTACGCGCACATTCCGCTGCTCATGTCACCGGACGGCCGCCGCCTTTCCAAGCGCGACCGCGATCTGGACCTGGGCGAACTACGCGCCCGCTTTGGCACGCCCGAGGCACTACTGGGCTGGCTCACCGGGCAAACAGGCATCGCGCCAGACACCACGCCGCGCTCTGCCGAGCAGCTGGTCGAGCACTTTAGCTGGAACGTCATCCGGGAGCATCGGGAAAACATCACTGTAACGGTCGAGTAGCCAGCCACCGCGCCTCTACGCAACATCCCAGGGCTGGAGTTCGTCGCCTAGGCGAACGATGCAGTCGTAGAGCACGGTGTGGCGCTCGGCCGGATTGGCATCCCGATGAAAATGTCCGTAGTACCAGCGCTTGTAATCCAAGCGGTCTTCCAGCTCATCGAAAAATGCCGTAAGCCGATCAACGGCGGGGTAATTCCAGCCGGGTGCCGGATAAAGCGTGGGCGAAAGCATACGCGTTGAGCAGGTGTGGGTGACCACGTAGTCGACCTTCCAGCCCGCGCTGTCGAGCTTTGCCAGCGTCTCCTCAAAGTTGCGCTCGTCCGGCAGCTCCTGCGGCCACCAGCTGGAATACGGAATGCGGTATTCCTTGTCCACGCTCGTGGCGCCACCCATGGTAAAGATCATTGAGCCGTCGAGTTCAAAAACCTCGCCGCGCGTCAGGCGCCGTATGGGAGAGGTGTCCGACAGGCGCTGCGTCAGCCCGCCGTGCCACAGCTCCATGGGACGCTCCGCCCAGTGATCGAAACGCTCGTGATTGCCGTCGACGAACAGCACGGTATAGGGACGCGATTCCAGCCAGGCAATATCGGCACATTCCTCGGCAGAGAAATCCCACGGAAAGCCAAAGTCGCCCGCGACGATGAGATAGTCGTCGCTCGTCAGGCTAGCCCCAAGGTCCCAATCGCGCAGCTTTTGCATGTCGAGGCCGCCATGGACGTCGCCCGTCACATAGACCGTCATCGGATTACCACTTCCCTGTAAGTCGCTAGACCGCATTCTGCACGATCACTAAGCCAACCGTTCCAGCCCTTCCACCCCTTAGGGCTTACCCTTCGTTCTTCCATCCAAACGGGTCAAGCACCCAAAAAACCAGATCGAGCACGCCGCCGGTCATCATGGCGCCGGCAAGGGCCATGCAAACGTGCAGAGAGCTGGCACTTCGGAGCACGTCGAATGGCCCCAGAACAGCCAGCAGCGCAACCGCTGCGCCGACAAGGCACAGCGCGAGGCACGGCCCTGCGTCCCTGACGCACTTCTTTGCGAGATGCTTGGTGTTGTCACTCATCAATATCGAACTCCTTAGAGGGTCGTCGTTCAGATGCATGCCGCCGCGGCAGAGCAGGGCGGCAGGGAAAGTGTCACATGTCGTGCGGACATCAATGGAGAAACCGCCTGCTCGACCAACCCTTGACGCCGTTTTGCACCGGCGCCCCATCCCCGTTATCGAGGTCTAATACTTTTCCGCGAAGTGAACGGCTGTTTTTGGACCCCTGGAGCATCCGCATTTTTCAACGGCAAAATCGCAGGATTCCGGCAGCAAAACCGCAGGAAACGGCACCTCTCAAGTGTCGATGCTTCGGGTGTCCGCTTTCACTCGTTCACTTCTCGGAAAAGTATTAGACCTCGCTGTCGGCCGCCCCAAAGACCTGTCCTTCCCTTCCCCACGCCACGCAAAACCGGCCTTCCCCTTGCCTGCGCGCCCCGCGTCACGCGCTTCGCCACCCAAAAACTCATCCACCATTAATCTTGGCTCAAGAATCACTTAATCTATAACCTGCACTATAGAGTTCGACCAAGGGCGGGGCGGCGCCGCGCAACGCAGGCCGCCGAACGCAACGCTCGCGCCCGGGCAGATCGCCTGGCGTCGCGCCCATCGAACGAAAGGACAGGTCATGGACGACCTCGAAAAAGTTGAAACCATCCGCACCAAGTGCAACGTGAGCTACACCGATGCCAAGGCAGCGCTCGACGCCGCCGACGGCAACGTTCTGGATGCCATCATTTGGCTCGAGTCGCAGGGCAAGACCCAGACCACGTCGGCGCACGCCGCCACCGAGTCCGCGCCGGTCGATGAGCCCTCGGCCGAGATGGTCGCCGCGCAGGCCGCCTACGAGAAGTCGAGCGAAAAGACCGACTTCTCCAAAAAGATGGACAGCGTGTGGGAATACCTCAAAAAGCTCTTCCGCCTGAGCCTGGACACCAAGTTTATCGCCACGCGCCGCGACGCCATCATCCTCAACATTCCCATCCTGATCCCCATCGTCGCGCTGTTTGCCTGGGGCGCTACAATTTGGCTGATGCTGATTGGCCTGTTCTTTGGCATGCGCTACCGCATCGACAGCGACGGCGACGTGCCCGGCAGCATCAACAACCTTATGAATCACGCCGCCGACGCCGCGGACGACATCAAGCAAAATCTGAACGACGACAAGTAATCGCAGACGGGGGGCACGCATGGCACGGATCCTGATCGTAGAGGACGAGGAGAAAATCGCCCGCTTTGTGACGCTCGAGCTGGAGCACGAGGGCTACCAGGTGGAGCACGCCGCCGACGGCCGCACCGCCGTGGACCTGGCGATGGAGCGCGACTACGATCTGATTCTGCTCGATGTGCTGTTGCCGCAGCTCAACGGCATGGAGGTCCTGCGACGTGTCCGCAAGCACAAGGATGTGCCGGTGATTATGGTCACCGCGCGCGATGCCGTGATGGACAAGGTTGCCGGGCTCGATGCCGGCGCCGACGATTACCTGACCAAGCCGTTTTCGGTCGAGGAGTTGCTCGCGCGCATTCGCACGACGCTCAGGCGTCTTTCGTATGCACAGACAGGCGGTGTTACCTCCGAGGGCTCGTTCGATACCGGCGAGCTGCATATCGACTTTGACGCCGGCATCGCCACGATGGATGGCGAGGAGCTGCATCTGACGCCGATCGAGTACAAGCTTCTGTGCCTGCTGGCGCACAACGCCGACAAGGTGCTCACGCACCAGTCTATCTTGCACGAGATTTGGGGCACGGCAACTAAGAGCGACCTGGCGAGCCTGCGTGTCTTTATGGGCACGCTGCGCAAGAAGATCGAGTCCGACCCCGCGCACCCGCGCTATATCCAGACGCATGTGGGTATCGGTTACCGATTGGTCACCCAAGGCTAGATCGCCGGCCACCATCCCAATATGAGTTGCGGTGAAATAGTTCCTGTTTGTGCCTTTACCAGGCATTTTAGGAACTATTCCACCGCAACTTTGTTTATTTGCCCTTGGGCTTGCTGGCGTAGAACTTCTTCTTTTTGGGCTTGCCGGCGGGGGAGGGTTTGCCGTTGCCGTGCGGCCCTCGGTCGCCGGCCTGCGCGTGCGCGGGCGCCGTTGCACGAGGCTTGCGGGCCTCGGGGTTACGCAGCTCCTCGGTTCGCTCGGCAATTTCCTCGGCGCTAAAGCCGACCTCGGCCATGGCGTCCTCGATGGGCAGGCGGCGCACGATATAGCAATGATGCGCCTTCTGGTTGCGCGCGAAATCCTCGGGGATGGTCTGCGCCGTAATGTCCTCCAGCACCACGCCCGCGCGCGCGAGCTTGCGCGTCTCGGGACGGAAGCCGCGCAGGTTGCAGCTAAAGATGGCATGGCCGCCCTGTGCGAGCAGGCGCGACACGCCGGCCAAAAGCTCAACATGGTCACGCTGGACATCCCAGGTGCGACGGCCCATCTTGGACGAGTTCGAGAACGTGGGCGGGTCGACAAAGATCAGGTCCCAGCGGTTGCGCGTCTGGCGCTGGTCACGAATCCAGGCAAGCACGTCATCGCGCACAAAGTGATGCTGCGGCCCCACAAAGCCGTTCTGACGCATATTGCGCTCGGCCCAGTCCAGGTAGGTGTTCGAGAGGTCGACCGTCACGGTCTCCTCGACGCCGCCATCGGCTGCGTAGCAGGTGGCAGTGCCGGTGTAGGCGAACAGGTTGAGGAAGCGGCGCGCCTGCTTGGCATGTTCGCGCACCAGGTTGCGGGTGACGCGGTGATCCAGGAAGATGCCCACATCCAGATAGTCGTCAAAGTTGACGGCAAAGGTAAGGCCGCCCTCTTCGATGAGCGGCAGACGGCGACGTGCGATGTTAGCGCGCTCGCTCGAGCCGCCCTTGCCGGCGCCCTGCTTGCCGTACTGCGAGCCGCCGCGTGAGCGCATGCGGGCCTTGGCGTGCACGTGCTCGGCCGGAACATCCAGGATGCGCGGTGCGATGGCCAAGATGTCGAGCATGCGGGCCTGGGCCAGTGCGGGGTCGATGGTCTTGGGCGCGGCGTATTCGGCGATGACGAGCCAGCGGCCCGGCGTCTGCGGACAGCCCTCGTACAGGTCGATGGCGGCGGAGTAATCGGGTAGGTCGGCATCGTAGACGCGGTAGCAGCTCACGCCCTCGCGCTTGGCCCACTTGCGACGCAGGCGGGCGTTCTTGCGCAGACGGTTGGCGAACTGCTCCGACTCGGGGATGAGCACGGGCAGCGGCTTGCCGTCGCCCAGGTCGAGCGTGGCGGCAGGTTCGGGCATGGGGGTGTTGGCGGCGTTGTCGTTGACTTCGTTGGCATCCGCAACCTCGGCCTCGGCATCCGCACTGGTCGAAGCCTCAAACGCCGCGGCGGCGTGGTCGAGCGAGGGCCAAACCTCAATAGTTGCCTCCTCGTTATTGGGCATGACGGCGATCGAGCGCTCGGGCTCGGCGTGGAGCGCGCGGGCCAGCAATCCATCGCGGGTGAGCGCGGCGACCGGCGCCGCGGAAAGCTCGGGCGCGCGGCGCAGCTCACCGACCAGCGTCATGGCGTCGTGCATGAGCGAAAGCGGGGTCTCGGTGGTGTCCGCGACCACGGCGGCACCGGCGACGGCGCCCGCGTGGTCCAGCACGGTGGCTGGCTTGGCAGCGCAAAAGTCGACAAAACGCTTGTAGCCGGCGCACTTGACCATGCGCTCGGCAGTCTTGCGGGCGGCGGGGTCAATGTTCACGGCGACGATGCGCGCCTGGCGCTCACGCGCCGCGGTCTCGCGCTCGCGCGCCTCGGCAAGCAGCTGCTCCCACAGGGCGGCGTCGTGCAGCTGCCAGCCCTCAAAGCCCCAGCGCTCGCGTGCGGCGCCCGGGGCGCGGTCGGTCAGAATGTTCACGGCCTCCAGCAGCAGACCGCCGCCGGCGCACGAGGCGTCGACCAGCGTGGGAAGGGCTTCGTTCTCGTAATCGTCGGCCGTTAGCTCGCGCTCGCACAGTGCGGTCCAGCCGACCTGCGCCAGCACCAGGGCGGCGTAGTCGGGGCGCAGCACGTGCGCGCCCTCGCCGGCGCGGGTCGCTGCGGGCGGCAGGCGTTTGAACAGCGGGTCGCCTGAAAGGTCCAGGCTGATGCTCGCGCGGCGCTGGCGCAGCGAAAGCAGCAGGTGAACGTCGGGGTCGGCAGCATCGACATCGGCGCGACGGCCCGTGGTCTCGGCCAGACGGTCGCACAGCGCGTCTTTGGCGCGCAGGGCCGAGAAGCGCGTGTTGCGCAGCTGCTCGGTCACGCCGCGGGCTGTGATGGCGATGGTGGCGCCGGGGCGGACGATGCTCTCCCAGGCGATGTCGTAAACGCTATCGTACAGTTCATCGGCATTCTGCGCCTCAAAGCGCCCGAGCACCACGAACACGCGGCTCGCCAGGCGCGACCACAGGCATGCTCGGTAGCCTTGCTCGAGCTCGCCCTCAAATGTAGCGCGGCCCTTCAGCCGGCGAACATGCGAAAGCCCGAGGCGTTTAAGCTCATCGGCGAGTGCGGACTCAAAGCCCTCGGGGCAGCTTGCGTAAAATTCCATGGGTGACCTCTCTGGTTGCGTCGCTTCATTATATGATGGATGCTTCGTTTGCCCTTATCCTCGAAAGGAACCCATATGATTGATGCGTGCCCCGATTCCGCCGTGCTCTTTTTTGACGTGGACGGCACGCTGACGTCGTTCGGTCCCGACGATATGACCGATAAGGACTTTTCGGCGGTTCGCCCCTCGCAGATGGTCGTCGAGGCGTTTCATCGTCTGCGCGACGCGGGGCACAAGGCGTTTATCTGCACGGGTCGCCCCCTGTGGCTCATCGCGGACAGCTTGCGTGCGCTCGACCCCGCGGGTGTCGTTGCCATGGCGGGCGCCACGCTCGAGGTCGAGGGCCGCGTGGTGCATGAGGACTGCTTTGGCGAGGACGTTATCGAGGAGCTTGCACGCCGTATGGCCGCGGCAGGGATTGAGGCCTTTTTCGAGACCAACGTGGCTACTTTTGCCCTGGAACCCGCGGGTGTTGAGCAGTCGTCTCTGATCGGCACTTCTGTGGTGCACAGCGCCGAGGAGATGCGCGTCGACGGCCGTCTGCGCGTAGGCAAGGTATGCCTCAATGTGCCCAGTTTGGCTCGCGTTGCCAACGATGACGGCTTTATCGATCGCGAGTTTGAGCTGTGCAATACCGGTGGTCGGAATCGCGAGCTGAGCCCCAAGGGCATCAACAAGGGCGTGGGCGTGGCGCGAGCGCTGGCGTATCTGGGCCGCGAGGGAAATGCGCGCACCTTTGGCTTTGGCGATTCGGGCAACGACCTGGGCATGCTCGCTGCCGTCGAGACGGCTGTCGCCATGGGCAACGCCATGTCCGAGGTCAAAGCGGTCGCCGACTACGTGACTGACGATGTCGCACACGACGGCACCGTCACCGCCATGCAGCATTTCGGCCTCATCTAATGAATCCCGCATTCTGACGTTTGCCTAAACTGCGGCTCTTTGCTTTTGCATGCTCAATCGATTTATCAAACCAAACACTAAAGCGTTTATACCGTTCGCCGAGAAGATAAAAACCCGCAGTTCACGCCTTGATAAACATAGGTAAAGTGTTTAGCAGTTTATCGGCCGTATGCTAACGAAAGGAATCAGGCAGATGGCAATCAAGGTGTTCGCTGACGGTGCAAACCTCGAGGGCATGCTCGACATGTACGAGAACGGCAACGTTCAGGGTTTCACGACCAACCCGTCCCTTATGAAGAAGGGTGGCGTGACGGATTACCGCGCGTTTGCCAAGGAGGTTCTGGCTCACATCACCGATGTGTCCGTCTCGTTTGAGGTCTTTGCCGATGACGTCGAGACCATGGAGGTCGAGGCCCGCGAGATCGCTACCTGGGCCGACAACGTCTACGTCAAGATTCCGTGCGTGACCACCAAGGGCGAGTCCACCGCCGAGCTGGTCCGCAAGCTTTCGGCCGATGGCATCAAGGTCAACGTCACCACTATCTTTACGCCCGAGCAGGTCGACGAGATGGTCGAGGCCGTTGACGCCGAGACGCCGTCCATCATCTCGCTCTTTGCCGGCCGTATCGCCGATACCGGCGTCGATCCCATTCCGTTTATGACGGAGTCGGTCAAGAAGGCCGCTGCCAAGCCCAACTGCGAAGTCCTGTGGGCGTCCACGCGCGAGCTCATCAACATTTACCAGGCGGAAGGATGCGGTTGCCAGATCATCACGGTGCCCAACAGCATCCTGGCCAAGCGCAAGAACATTGGCCGCGACCCGTACGAGGTCTCGCTCGATACCGTCCGTGGCTTTGCCAAGGATATCGCCTCGCTCGGCTTCCATATCCTGCCGTAACGCGAACACTGGCTGCGCCGAGGGTTGTTCGCCCCGGCCTTTCCTTTCCCTATCGCTCACGCGCTTCGCGAGGGTCGCGCTAGGCAAAGGAAAGGCCGGGGCTGCCGACACGAACTTGCCAGCAGGTTGGTAATCGGCTTCCATATCCTGCCGTGGACAAAGGTACCCCCGCCTGCGCCGTGCAAAATTGAGAGTATTCAGCAAGGTAAAGGCTTTTACCAGCTAGATAAAGCACGGAACAGCCCCCGTTTTGGCTCTGACGACGCTAAAACGGGGGCTGTTTTTGCTTTTTCGCCTCTGAGGGGCATCCGGAACGGCGGAATTTGCAGAATACTCGCGATTTTGCACGTCGCTACCGGGGGGACCCTTGCTTTGGCGGTTTACTTCCCCTGCACCATGGTCAGGGAGATCTTTTTGCGGTCGCGGTCGACCTTCTCTACCCACACCTTTACCGTGTCGCCGACGCGTACCACGTCGCTCGGGTGCTTGACAAAGCGGTTGGCCAGCTTGGAGATGTGTACGAGGCCGTCCTGGTGCACGCCGACGTCGACGAACGCGCCAAAGTCGACGACGTTGCGCACCGTGCCCTTGAGCTCCATGCCGGGCTCTAGGTCGTCGATGGAAAGTGCCGAGCGGCTAAAGACCACCTCGGGCGCGTCGTCGCGCGGGTCGCGGCCGGGCTTCTTGAGCTCATTGACGATGTCGATGAGCGTGAGGGTGCCGCAGTCCAGGTCGCTTGCCAGTGCCGAGATGCTGCCCAGACGGCGCTCGATGTCGGGCACGCCGCCGCGGCTGAGCTCGCTGGCTTTAACGCCGGCGCGTTCCAGGACGGACGTGGCCACCTCGTAGCTTTCGGGGTGGACGCTTGTCGCGTCGAGCGGGTTCTTGCCGCCGCTGATGCGCAGGAAACCCGCGGCGTTGAGATATGCCTTGGGTCCCAGCTTGGGGACCTTCTTAAGCTGGCGGCGATCGGTAAAGGCGCCGTTTTCCTCGCGGTAGGCCACGATATTCTTGGCCACGCTCGGTGTGATGCCCGATACGTATCCCAGCAGACTTGCGCTCGCGGTGTTTACGTCGACGCCCACGCGGTTGACGACGTCTTCCACCACGTGGCCCAGGGTGCGCGAGAGCTCGGCCTGGTCAAGGTCGTGCTGGTACTGGCCCACGCCGATGGACTGGGGCGGAATCTTGACGAGCTCTGCCAGCGGGTCTTGCAGACGGCGGCCCAGGCTCATGGCGCCACGCACGGTGACGTCCAGGTCGGGATATTCCTGGCTGGCGAGCTCGGAGGCGGAGTACACCGATGCGCCGGCCTCGTTGACGATGGTGTAGCGAAGGCTGGGCGCCTGCTCGGCAATGAACTCCGAGACGACTTCCTCGGTCTCGCGGCTGGCGGTGCCGTTGCCGATGACGATGGTGTTGACGCCGTCCTTCTTGACGAGGCGGGCGAGCTCGCGCTTGGTGCCGGCGACGTCGTGGCGCGGCTTGGTGGGGTAGACCACGCCGTGGTCGAGTAGCTTGCCGGTCTCGTCCATGACGGCGACCTTGCAGCCGGTGCGGTAGCCCGGATCGAGCGCGAGCACGCGTGCGCCGCGCACGGGACGCGCCGAGAGCAAGCCCTCGAGATTCTTGGCAAAGACGTTGATGGCCTCGGTCTGGGCGCGGACGGTGAGCTTGGCGCGCGCCTCGCGCTCCAGCGAGGGGGCCATGAGGCGCTTGTAACCGTCAGCGATGGCGGCGTCAAAGACGGGGGCGAAGACGCCTTGGCGGCGGGGCCAGCGGCTGCCCAGGCGCGCCGTGGCGGCAGCGCCGTCGACGTTCACGCGCACGCGGAGCTTGCCCTCGCGCTCACCGCGGTCGATAGCCAGCACGCGGTGGTTGGGTATACGGCGCAGTGGCTCGTCATAGGTGTAGTACGGCTCATAGGGGGTCTTCTCGGCGGGGTCGGTGGCCTCGACGATGATGTCGGCGGTGTTTTGCGTAAAGGCGCGCAGGTCGGCGACGTTCTCGGGGTCTTCGGCTACCGTCTCGGCCACGATGTCGGCGGCGCCGGCAAGCGCCTTCTCGGGTGTTTCGAAGCCGGCCTCCTCGTTGACGTATGCCGCGGCGGCGTCGAGTGCGCTGCCCTTGGCCGAGGCCTGCATGATGATCATGTTGGCAAGCGGCTCCAGGCCTGCCTCGCGGGCCTTCTGCGCGCGGGTCATGCGCTTTTTGCGGTAGGGCTTGTAGAGGTCCTCGACGCGCTGGAGCTGCGTGGCCTCGCGAATCTGCTGCTCGAGTTCGGGCGTGAGCTTGCCCTGGGCGTCGATGAGCAGAATGACGTCCTCTTTACGCTGCTCAAGATTGCGCAGGTAGGACAGGCGCTCGTCGAGCGCGCGCAGGGCGACGTCGTCCATGCCGCCCGTGGCTTCCTTGCGGTAGCGCGAGATAAAGGGGATGGTGTTGCCCTCGTCGATGAGCTTGACGGCCGCCTCGATGTTGGCGGCCTTAAGGTTGAGCTCGCGAGCGAGCTGGGCGATAAGATCCATGGGACTCCTTGCGTTTAAGGTGCGTTTGCAGCACAGGGCTACCAAGGATACCACCCGTCCCAAAAGACTGTTTTGGGGCCGCGCCACGAAAACGGCCTATCTACTACGTTTTGCCCGTAGGGGCTGACCATACTTGGGTTTTCCGAAAATCGACAAGCCGTTTACCTGCGGTTTTTATTTCGAGAAATTCGGTATGGTTGAGGGTGGTCGGTTAAACGTAGTAGATAGGCCCATTTCGTGGCGAACGAACCAAGCCGAGGTACAAAATAGCCCCCTGCCCCAGAAAGATTGTCGGCAAGGTAGCAAAATGCCCCGCGGGCAGGAGGCTGCTCGCGGGGCAAAGAAGAGGGGCTTGTTGGTGGCGGACCGAGGGTCTCGGCATGGGGTTTCTGCCGCGGCCGCTCTTAAGGCATTACAGCTTGACGAGCTGACCGGTCTCGGCGGCCTCCTTGATGGCGTTGAGAAGCGTGAGCGTCTTGACGTTATCGGCGGGGGTCACGACGGGCTCGACCTCGCGGCGGACGACCTTCACAAAGTGCTTGAGCTGCATCTTGTGCGGCAGCGCCGGGTCGACGGCCGGAATCTCCATCTGCAGCGGCTTGTGCCAGTTGGAGGCGCCGTCGTAGGAGAACTGGTGCAGGCGGGGCAGCGACAGGGCGCCCAAGGTACCGCCGATAAAGTAGGCGTCGGCGTCGAAGGGGCGGTACTGCGGATCCTCGCGAGCGGTTGCCTCCCAGTTCCAGGGGCTGGCGGTGGCGTCGGAGATGGTCATGCTCGCGAGCGCGCCGTCGGCAAAGCGGACGTTGACCACGGCGGAGTCCTCGGTCTCAAAGCCGCGGGCGGCGCTGGACTGCATGCTCTGGACGGCGACGGGCTCGCCCAGCAGGTAGCGGAGCAGGTCGACGTCGTGCACCAGGTTGACCAGGATCGGGCCGGCACCCTTCTTGCGGCGCCACTCGACATCGAAGTACTCGTCGTTCTTATAGATCATGTAGTGGAGGCTCGACACGGTGAGCTTGCCCAGCTCGCCGGACTCGATGATCTCCTTGGCCTTGTTCACAAACGGGTTGTGGCGACGGTGCTGACCCACGAGCACGGGCACGCCGGCGGTCTCGGCCTCGGCGGCGAAGGCCTGGGCATCCTCGAGATTGTTGGAAATCGGCTTTTCGACCAGCGGCACGATGTTGCGCTTGATGGCCTCGCGGGCAACGCCCAGGTGCAGGTCGTTGGGGGTGGCGATGATGACGGCCTCGGGCTTGACCTCGTCCATCATCTGGGCGGGATCGGTAAAGAACGGCACGCCGGCGGCCTCGGCCGTGGCGCGAGCGCCCTCAAAGGCGTCGGCGATGGCGACGAGCTCGGCCTCGGGCTCCTCGGTGACAAAGCGGATGTGGTTGCGGCCCATGGCGCCGGCGCCGATAACGGCAATGCGGACGGGGTTGAGCTCAGACATTTCGACTCCTTAATACTGGTGACCGGTGGAATGCGGCAAAGGGGCTGTCCCTTTGCCGCATCGGTAGAACTAGGCGGACTTCTTCTTGCTGTCGGAGACCATCATGTAGACGGTGAGCACGACGGCGATGGCGGCGATCACAATGGCACCGTAGAAGGACTGCTGGTAGGCGGCACTGCCGGCCTCGGCGTGATACAGCACGGCGGTGATGGGCTGGCTGATCCAGGTGGAAGCGGCATAGCCCAAAAACATGATGCCGTAGTTGACGCCGATGTTGCTGGTGCCAAAGGCGCCACCGGTGAGCGGCGGGTAGATGACGAGCAGGGCGCCAAAGCTAAAGCCGAGCAGGGCGAGCGCCACAAAGAACATGCTCTGCGTAAAGCTCATCGACATGATGACGAGCGCGACGATGGTGACGACAAGGCTGATGAGCAGCGACTTGTAGGCGCCGAGTTTGTCGATGATCTGGCCAAAGGACAGACGACCAACCAGGTTAGCGCAGGTGTTGACGGAGACCACCACGCCGCCGAGGGCGACGGCAGCGGCGCTCGTGGGGTCGGCGAAGAGCTGGACGGCGGCGATGGAGGCAACCTTGCCCACGAGCAGGGTGCCCGCGGTGGCGGCAAAGGCGAAGGTGACGATGAGGACCCAGAAGCGCGGGGTCTTGACCATCTCGCCCGGGGTGAGGTCGCCGAAGGTGCCGGCGTGCGCGCCGCCCTTGGGGGCCTCGAAGCCCTCGGGCAGCCAACCGGCCTCGGGGGCCTTCAGGAACAGGGCGGAGGCGGCGATCATCACAAAGAAGATGACGCCGAGCGCCTTAAGGGCACCAAAGATGCCCAGGCTCGGGATGAGCAGCGAGGCGAGCACCGGGGACAGCACGGCGGGACCGGCGGTCGAAGCGGCCAGGGTGATGCCGGAGGCGAGACCCTTCTTGTCGATGAACCACTTTTGGCCGGTGGTGAGCGCCGGGTTGTAGCCCAGGCCGTTGCCGACAGCGGCGACGAGCGAGAACCACAGGTAGAACTGCCACGGCTCGGTGACGGTGCCGGACATGAACCAGCCCAGGCCGTAGCACACGGCGGCAGCGATCACGACGTTGCGCGGGCCGATCTTATCGGAGATGCGGCCGGCGAAGATGCCCGTCACGGCCATGATGGTCTGAAAGACGGGGAAAGCCCAGGTAAGGGCGCTCGACCACTCGGGGTAGACGGCGAGCAGGTTCTTGCTCACGACGGAATACAGCGCGATGGAGCTGATGAAGAACATGGTGACGCACGCGGCGGAAAGCACGACGGCGCGACCCTTGTTGGAGTTGGTGGAAGCCATTGGACTCTTTCTGATCGATACGGGGGAGGAGCGGGCGTGTCCGCGGGGCCTCCCTGTCAGGTTGGTTTACTGGTCAGTCGGCTTGGCGACGCCGGACTCATCGGACCAAAGCTCGACACCCTTGTTCTTGAGGTAGTTGTCGGCATAGGCGCGACGGCCGCCGGGCTTGGCGGTGAGGTCGCCCATCATGTTGGAGAAACCGCCGTCGACCTTGATGGCATCGCCGGTGGTAAAGTCCGAGCGCTTGGACGCCAGGAACATGACGGCGTTGGCGATATCGCTGACCTCGCCGATGCGGCGCGTGGCGATCAGACGGCTGCGGCTCTTTTCGACCTCGGGGTCGGCGTAGAAATTGGCCGACATCGGGGTCTTAACGAAGCAAGGCTCGACGCAGTTGGAGCGGACGCCGTAGGGGCCCCACTCGGCGGCGAGCATCTTGGACATCATGTTGACGCCGGCCTTGGTGGAGCTGTACACGCCCGAGAACGTCTCGGGGGAGTGGCTGGCGACGGTCGAGATGTGCACCAGGCGACCCTGGCCGGCCTTGATCATCTCGCGACCAAAGCGCTGCGAGGTGATGAAGTAACCGGTGAGGTTGACGTTGAGCACCTGCTCCCAGTCGCTCAGCGGCAGGTCCTCCATGGCGGCGAAGCGCAGGATACCGGCGGTGTTGACGAGGACGTCGACG
>CAJMPE010000008.1 GCA_905215275.1 uncultured bacterium
ACAGGTTTATTTTGGCAGGTTTTACCTGCGGAAACGCTCCATTTGCGGCATCGTAATAAACCGCGCGCCGCCATACGCACATAGCACCCCAAAGGGAGCCGGCCTCATCACAACCCGAGGCCGGCCCCCTTTGCCGTTTTACCCGATAAAACTGACCAAAATATACCTGCCCCTGTTTGGTAGGCCGAAGTGGATAAACCCTGCTCCCAACCGCCGAAGACACACGTAAGTGACATGTCCATGAGGGTATAATTTGCACCGTATGTCTGCACAACGCCTGTGCGCGTACGGTTTTATTCGGGCTACCGTCCATTTCCGTGGAGGCACGGTTCGGCGGCCCTAACAAGAGAGGGGTTCTATGTATAAGATCCTGGAGAAGACGCAGTTCTCTGAGAAGGTGTTCAAGTTCCGCATCGAGGCGCCTGCAATCGCCAAGCATGCGCACGCTGGACAGTTCCTCATGGTTCGCGCCAACGAGACGGGCGAGCGTGTCCCGTTTACCCTGGCCGGCTGGAACGGTGACGAGGGCTGGGTCGAGTTCATCTTCATGGTGATCGGCAAGACCACCGAGATGCTTTCCACCTACGAGGCCGGCGAGTCGCTGCGCGACGTCGTGGGCCCGCTGGGCGTTCCCACCGAGATGGCCGAGGGCCCCTGCGCCGTCATTGGCGGCGGCGTCGGCCTGGCAATTGCCTTCCCGGTCGCCAAGCACCTGGTCGAGACCGGTCACGAGGTGCACGCCATCATGGGCGCCCGCACCAAGGACCTCCTGCTCATGGAGGACCAGTTCCGCGAGCTCCTCGACGAAAATCACATCCACATCACCACTGACGACGGCTCCTACGGCGAGCAGGGCGTTGTCACCGCTCCGCTGGAGCGCCTGCTGCAGGACAAGGCCGTGAGCCAGGTCTTCTGCGTCGGCCCCGTTCCGATGATGAAGTTCTCGACCCTCACCGCCCAGAAGTACGACACCCCCATCACCGCGTCGCTCAACCCCATCATGGTTGACGGCACCGGCATGTGCGGCTGCTGCCGCGTCGAGGTGGGCGGCGTGACCAAGTTCGCTTGCGTCGACGGCCCCGACTTCGATGCCACCCTGGTCGACTGGGATGACCTTCGTGCCCGCCAGGCCGCTTACCGTTCCGAAGAGGGCGAGTCCCTCAAGGCCTATGAGGAAAAGAGCTGCGCATGCCACTAGTTAACGGTCGTTTCGTTGCCGATATGAAGTCGCCCCGCACCCCCGATAACGAGGAGCCGGCTGCCGAGCGCGCCTGCGACTTCCGCCCCGTCGACAAGGGCTTCACCGAGGAGATGGCGCTGGCCGAGGCCGAGCGCTGCCTCAACTGCAAGAAGCCGTTCTGTGTTGAGGGCTGCCCCGTCAACATCAACATCCCCCGCTTTATCGAGCAGATCCGCGCAAAGGACTTCGGCGGCGCTCTCGATACCATCCGCGAGGACTCCATGCTTCCCGCCATCTGCGGTCGCGTCTGCCCGCAGGAGAACCAGTGCGAAGGCAAGTGCATCCGTGGCAAGAAGTCCGAGCCCGTGGCCATCGGCCAGCTCGAGCGCTTCCTGGGTGACCGCCCCGAGCTCGCCTCCACGCCCAAGATGGCCCCCAAGAACGGCAAGAAGGTCGCCGTCGTCGGTTCCGGCCCGTCCGGCATCACCTGCGCCGGCGAGCTCGCCCGCAACGGCTTTGACGTCACCGTCTTCGAGGCCTTCTTCACCGGCGGCGGCGTGCTGGTCTACGGCATCCCCGAGTTCCGTCTGCCCAAGGCAGTCGTCAAGCGCGAGATTGACGGCCTGGAGGACATGGGCGTCAAGTTTGAGTACAACTCCGTCGTGGGCAACATGGCCACGGCCGAGGAGCTGTTCGAGCAGGGCTTCGACGCCATCTACGTGGCGACCGGCGCTGGCCTGCCCAAGTTCCTCAACGTCCCCGGCGAGAACCTGCCCAACGTCTTCTTCGCGAACGAGTACCTCACCCGCGTGAACCTGATGAAGGCCAACAAGTTCCCCGAGTACGACACCCCCACCAAGCACGGCAAGAACGTCGTCGTCTTTGGTGGCGGCAACGTGGCTATGGACGCCGTCCGTACCGCCAAGCGCCTGGGCGCCGAGCACGCCATCATCGCCTACCGTCGTACCGAGGACGAGATGCCCTGCCGTCGCGCCGAGCTGCACCATGCCAAGGCCGAGGGCGTCGAGGTTCTGCCGCTCGTCTCCCCGCTCGAGTTTGTCGCTGGCGAGGACGGCTCCGTGTGCGCCGTCAAGGTCCAGAAGATGGAGCTCGGCGAGCCCGACGAGTCCGGTCGTCGTCGCCCGGTGCCCATCGAGGGCGCCATCGAGGAGATTCCCTGCGACGTCGCGATCTCGGCTATCGGCACCAACGCCAACCCCTTCGCTGCCAAGATCGGCGGCAAGATGGAGCTCAACAAGTGGGGCTACATCGTCGCCGACGAGGAGACCGGCCAGACCACCGATCCTCGCATCTGGGCCGGCGGCGACATCGTCACCGGTGCCGCTACGGTCATTCTGGCGATGGGTGCCGGCAAGAAGGCCGCCGCTTCGATCACCAAGAGCCTGCTGGGCGAGTAATCACCCTCAGCGTTAGCCATCAAACGGCAAAGTCCCCGTCGAGCACACGCCCGGCGGGGACTTTTTTTCTATACCGGCCGCCCGAAACGCCACAAAGGTGCCTGTCTCCTTTGTGGTGGTTTTGGTCGCTTAGCCTTCGAGCTGCGCTACTTTGTAGCGGTAGGCAGCGGCGATGACGTCCTTGCAGCCTTCGCGGCCCAGCTTGGCGCGGTTGACGACGATGTCTTTACCGCTCGTCATCTTCCACTTTCCGGCACTGTAGCGCTTATAGAACGCCTCGCGCGCCTTCTGCTGCTGCTTGACCAGCTTGGCGCCCTTCTTTTTGTTAAGACCGCGCTTCTTGCGCACGATCTCGACGCGGTCCTCAAAGGGAGCGGTCACCAATACGGCAATGTGGTTGGGGTTGTTACGCAGCAGGTAATCGGACAGACGGCCCTCGATAATGCAGCTCTCGGTCTCGCCCAGGTCCAAAATCACCTGGCTCATCTTTTGGAACAACTTGTCCGAGTACGAGCGGGCGTCGTAGCGGTCGGGCAGAAATGCCATGTTCTCCACGGCCAGGCGCTCGTCATAGGCGGCCATCTTATCGAGCGACTCGCCCGCACGCAGCGACGCGCGCACCAGCAGTTCGTTGTCATACAGAGGAATCCCCAACTCGTCGGCAAGCATGCGACCAATCTCGTGGCCCTCGGCGCCAAAGTCGCGCGCGATGGTAATGACCACGGGGCTCTTCTTGTTCTCCAGATCGCTCATCGCGATTCCTTTCTAACAAATGAGAAATAGGCAATTCCTGATTCCCATTTTGTCACTTAGACCGTCCTGGTTTCCCAAGTGCGGCAGATTGCCCCGAAAGAGGAGCGCCGCGTACTAAATGTACGCAAGCGACGATTGAGAGGCAAGGTGCCGTGCTTGGGGAAGCAGGACTATGCGGCCACGATACGGCGTTGATATGCCCTCACCAGCAGCGAGATACCAAAGTTGAGCACAAAGTACATCGCAAACACCAGGCCGTAGAGCATAAGCACCTGCGACAGGTCGATCGCGTGGGCCATCACGACGTTTGCCGTGTACATGAGCTCGGCCACGTTAATGCCTGAAAGATACGAGCTGTCCTTAATGACGGTCGTGCACTGGCTAAACAGCGCCGGAATGATCGTCTTAAACGTCTGCGGCAGAATGATGTAGCGCATGGTGGCAAAGAAGCCGAAGCCCTGGCTCTGCGCTGCCTCAAACTGGCCGCGCGGAATCGAGTTGAGGCCACCGCGCACAATCTCGGCCATAACAGCGCTGGTAAACAGCGTAAAGGCGATGGTCGAAATCACAATGTCCAAACCCTGCACCGTAAAGTAGATAAACAGAATCCACAGCAGGTTTGGCGTGCAACGGAACAGCTCGATATAGGCGCTCACCAAAATACGGAACGGGCGGGGCGCATAGCTCTTAACGAGCGCCAGCACCGTGCCAAAGATGAGCGAGAAAAAGATCGACAGCGCCGAGATCTCGATCGTCTTAACAAAGCCGCCCCAAATGTAGAGCAGGTTGGTCGCGTTGAAGATTTCCATGCGCTAGGCCTCCTCTACGTTATCGAGTCCCAGCTCGGCCAGGCTCACGCCGCGCGGACGCTCCTTGGAGCGGCGCTCGAGCCACTGCACCAGCATGGCGAGCGGAAAGCAGATGATGAAGTACATAAGGCAGCAGACGATGTATCCCTGCAGGTAACCGTACAGACTCACAAAGTTGTCGGAACGGTACATAAGGTCGCCGCCGGCCACAAGCGCCAGCACCGACGTGTTCTTGACCAGGTTGAGCGCCTGGTTACACAGCGGCGGCAAAATGATCTTGAATGTCTGGGGCAACACGATGTACCAGTATGCCTGCGCACGGGTGAAGCCCTGGCTCTGGGCCGCCTCCATCTGACCGCGCGGAACCGCCTCGATACCAGTGCGGATAACCTCCGAAATGTAGGCCGCGTGATACAGGCCCACACCCAAGAAGCCCAGCACAAACGGCGCGATGCGCACCGGCTGGTCGGCACCGGTTATGGCCTGCAAAAACTGCGGACCGGCCATGTACATAAAGAGCACCTGCACGGGCAACGGGGTGTTCTGGTAAAACTCCACGTACACGCGGCTTATGGCGCGCAGCACGCGCGAGCGAGTGGTAGAGAACACGCCCAGCAGTGTGCCCAGCACCAGCGACAGCAGCAGACCGGCAACGACCACCTGTAGCGTCACGCTAAAGCCCTCCCAGAAGGGCCCCATGTTTTGAAATGTCGTCGACCAACGGTCGGCGTCAAATAATCCTTCGAGCATTTGATTCCTTCCTTGGACGATGTGCCTATACAAGACCCCAGGTCTTGACCTCTTGGTCGAGCCAGCCATCGGCCAGGCGATCGCAAATCACCTGATCGACCACGGCCGAAAGGTCGCAGCCCTTCTTGGTCGCCACGCCGTAGCCCTGCTCGCCAAACTTGACTTCGGGCTGCAGCAGCTCAACGGTCTCGTTCATGTAACCAGCCAGCGTGGAGCGGTCCATGGCAAAGACGTCGATATTGCCGGCGTCGAGCGAACTCTTGATGATGGGGTAGCCGCTAAAGGCCCTAAACTCGGGCTTGCAGCTAAAGCCGTTGTCCTTGATCATCTGCTCGATCAGGCCCTGCGTAGTAGCACCCTGGCTCACGCCGATGACCTTGCCGTCCAGGTCCTCAATCGAGGTAAAGCCCGAACGCTTCTTGACCATGAGTCCCACGTAGTCGGTGCGGTACGGCGTCGAGAAATCCCAGCTCTTCTTGCGCTCGTCGGTGATGGTGTAGGTCGCCGCGACCACATCGAGCTGGCCGTTATCGATCAGCGGGCCGCGCGTCTTGGGCGTCACATCGGTAAACTCGACAAGCTCCTGGACGCGAGCATCCTTGTAGCTCACGCCAAAGACGGCAGCGGCAATCTGGTAGCACAAATCGACTTCCATACCCTCAAAGCGGCCCTTGGCGGTGTCGTAATAGCCATAGCCGGGAACGTCCTTCTTAACGCCGGCATTCAGATGGCCACGCGACTTGATGGCCGCAAGCTTGGACCCCTTGTCGGAGCCCTCGCCGCTGGTGGAGTCGCCGCAACCGGCAAGCGCGGTCCCCGTCAGCGCGAGCATGCCGGCGCCCGCCAGCTGCAAAAAGTGACGGCGCGACACGGCCGCCCTCGTCATATCCGTCATGTCCATCACCGCGCCTAGTGCAGAATCTTGGACAGGAACTCGCGGCAGCGCGGGTTCTCGGGGTTATCGAAGAAGTGTTCGGGCGTGCCCTCCTCCAGAATGCGGCCGTCCTCCATAAAGATGACACGGTCGGCCACCTGACGCGCAAAGCCCATCTCGTGCGTCACGCAGATCATGGTGATATCCTCCTGCGCGAGCTCAATCATAACGTCCAGAACCTCCTGGACCATCTCGGGGTCGAGCGCCGAAGTCGGCTCGTCAAACAGGATGATGGGCTGCTTGGTGCACAGGGCGCGGGCGATGGCGATGCGCTGCTGCTGACCACCCGAGAGATTCTGCGGATACTCGCCGGCCTTATGCGCCATACCGACGCGCTTGAGCGCGGCGATGGCGATCTCGGTCGCCTCCTCCTTGCTCTTCTTTTGCAGCTTGATGGGCGCGAGCGTCAGGTTGCCCAGCACAGTCATGTTGGGATACAGGTTGAACTGCTGAAACACCATGGAGCTATACTTGCGAGCCATCTCCAGGTGATTCTTTTTGGTGAGCGGCGTACCGTCGATGACGACCTCGCCCGACGTGGGCTCCTCCAGATAATCGACGCAACGGATGAGCGTCGACTTGCCCGAGCCGGAAGGCCCGATCATTACGAGCTTCTCGCCGCGTTTGACGGTGAGGTTGATATCTTTGAGCACATGCAGGTCGCCAAAGTACTTGTTGAGATGCTTGATCTCGATCATGTCTGCCATGAATGTCCCTTCCCTGCGTTTACACGAGTTGAACTATTGTACGGAAAGAACCACGTTTCCGCAGCCCACACTACATTCCCGTAAAGAACCCGCAACCTTTAACCCACTCATTGGGGACAGCCCAGCAAAAAGGGGCGCGACCGCAATGGTCACGCCCCTCAAAACCAGAAAATAATACAACCGCCCTTGTTGAGCATAAGTCAGCGAAAACCCGTACACGCGAGCAAGGTGACGTGAAATGAAAGGGCGCAGACCTTATGGTCGCGCCCTTGAAATTGAACGTCAGATTGCCGCGTGTACGGGTTTGCAGCGTCGAGCCGTTACGCGGTTTGGTAAAACCGCGTAACAAATTACGCGAGCTTTGCGCCGACGATCTTTGCTGCTGCCGGCTTATCGAAGTTGCCGCCGGTGGCCTTGCCCAGAGCACCCATGACCTGGCCCATCTGCTTCTTAGAGGTCGCACCCAGCTCGGCGATGACCTGCTCGATCAGGGCCTCGAGCTCCTCGCCCGAAACCTGCGCGGGCAGCAGGCTCTCCAGAATCTTGACCTGCTCGGTCAGGTTGTCGGTACGCTCCTGGTCGGTACCGGCCTTAATGGACATCTCCAGCGTCTCGCTCGTCTGCTTAATCAGACGCTTGATCATGCTGTTGACGTCTTCCTCGGTCACGTCGCGGCGCTCGTTAACCTCGATATTCTTCACCTCGGCCTTGACCTGGCGAATGATAGACAGGCGAACCTTGTCCTTGGCCTTCATGGCCGCAATCATTTCCTTCTGCAGCTCTTCGTTGGTCATCTGCAAATCCTCCTCAATAGCGTGGGCGGCGCTCGCGCGAGCACCGTCCCATGATTACTCAGTCGTCGACGAATCGTCGGTCGAGCTCTTGGTGACGCCCTTCAGACTCACGTTATAGGGTACGTCCTTGGGCATGGGGTTGACGGTAATGTCGGCGTCCTTCTTGTACTGCTCCAGCCACTCGCTGTATGCAGTACTGGCCGCCTGCGTCTTCACCACGTTGGAGACGTACTTCTTGATGTCCTTGGGCACCTGCTTAATGTCATCGACCTGATTATCGACATGGAAGTAGTCGGTGCACTTGATGATGTGATAACCATAGGTCGACTCGACGACGTCGCTCACATCGCCCTTGTTGAGCCCCTCGAGCGCCGCCTGGTAGCTGTCGACGAAGGTAGTGAGCTTGTCCCAGCCAACATCGCCCTTCTTGTCCTTGGAGCCGGTGTCATCGGAGTACTGCTCCACGGCGTCCTCAAAGCTCAACTCGCCGGAGTTGATCTTGTCCAGGCACTCCTGCGCCTTGGCCTTGGCGGCAGCTTTGTCCTCGTCGGAAGCGTCAGAATCGACCTTGATCAGGATATTCGACGAACGACGGGCATCGTTGTAGTTGGACAGGTTCTCATTGATGTAATCGACAATCTCGCTGTCCTTGGGCTTGCTGGTGGGTGCCACGGCATCCTTGAGCTTCTGCTGCGCCAGGCTCTCCTTGAGCGAATCCTTGTAGGTGTCCTCGGTGTAGCCGTAGGTCTTGAGAGTCTCCTTAAAAGTCTTGGCGCCGCCTGCGCTCTTGCACGCGTCCTTCCAAGCCTTCTCGACCTCCTCGTCCGACACCGTCACGCCGTTTTCCTTCTGCGCCTGCTGAAGCAGAATCTGCTGCGTGTAGGAATCGATGAGCTGCTTGCGATACTTCTTGGGTGTCAGGTCGTTGTCAACCAGATACTGCGCCCAGTCCTTGTCCTTGGTGTAGCCGTAGGACGTGCGCATGCTCATGATCTGCTTGGTCACGGTGTCCTCGGTGAGGTTGGTGCCGTTGATAGTTGCAGCAACACCGCCGGTCAGCTTGTAGCCCGAGGTGTCCTCGGCCTGCGACATAAGGCCGGAGCACGCCATCGCCGAGACGGAAAGCAGCATCGCCAGCACGCCGATGACCACCAAGACGATCTTGACGGTCTTAGACACGTACGTCTTGCGCTGCTTCTTGCGAGAGCTGGAGGCAGCGCGGGCCTGCTGCTCGGGCGTCGGCGCGGCCTCGGAGTTCTTTTTCTTATTTGCCATAGTTGGCCTTTCGCATAACGAATCGAACAAACGCCATTGTGTCACAACGCAGCCCCCGCGGCACGCTTGGTGCATTGGGGACAGGTTAATCTGCACCATTTTGGTGCAAAGGGGACAAGTCTGGCAGTTGGCAGTTAGGGACGTTCCTTTTCTGCCGGCAGTTAGGGACACTCCCCAAGTGCCGGCCCTAAAAGTGGCGGCGGATGGCGTCTACCATGCCTTGGCACGTGGTTTGGCCGAGTACATCGGCTGCGGCATCGGCATCCATAAAGATATTCATGAGCGCTTGCAGAGCCTCGACCTGGCCGCCCGGCTCGGCAATACCCAGATTGACGATGATCTGCGCCGGCACGGGGGCGCCCATGCCCGCCATCGCGTTAAACGTCACAGGTGCGGCGGGCTTTACCACAGCGATATAGGGCTTGACCACAAATCCCGGATCGGTATGCGGAATGGCGATGTTTGCCGCCGGCATAGCGAGACCCGTGGGATAAGCGTCCTCGCGCGTGCGGACGGCGTTGAGCCAACCCTCGGCAATGTAGCCGCGTGGGGCAAGCTCACCCTCGAGCCGCGCAAACGCCTCATCCGGCGTCGCACACTCCCAATCAAAAAACACCAGCTCAGGCGTAAACAGCGCTTCGTTATCCGCCATGCGCTCACCTCTCTCACCTAGTCACCTGCGACGTTCTTGAATGACTAGTCGTTAAAGACCGTCCCCAATGACTGCCAAAAACAAAGGGTGGCCACTTGCGCCTTGGCGCCAATGACCACCCTGACTACTCGGCTAAATTGTACTGTGCGCCACTAGCCGCGAGGCGCATCAATTGCGACCTTGCCGCTCTCCAGCACGTGAACGCGGCCGTCGGCGAGCATTTGCACGACCTCGGGATACAGCACATGTTCGATCGCGTGGATGTGCTCCTCGAGCGTGTCGACGTCCCAGCCCTCCTCGACAGCCAGCGCACGCTGGGCGATGATGGGGCCGTTGTCGTAGATCTCGTTGGCAAAATGCACGGTCACACCGGTCACCTTGACGCCGCGCGCAAAGGCATCGTCGATCGCATGCGCGCCGGTAAAGCTCGGCAGCAGCGCCGGATGCAAGTTGACCACGCGGTTGGGAAACGCCGCCAGCAGCGGCGTATGCACCATGCGCATGTAGCCGGCCATGACCACATATTCGCAGCCGCGCTCAAGCAGCTCATGCGCGATGATCTCGTCAGCAGCGATGGGGTCGGCGTAGACATCCTTGGACAGCGTGAGTGTCTGGATGCCCGCACGCTCGGCACGCTGCAAGCCCTTGGCCGAAGGACGGCTCGACACCACAAGTTCAATCGAAGCGTTGAGCTTGCCGGCGGCAATCAGGTCGATCAGCGCCTGCAGGTTGGTACCCGAACTGCTGATAAGCACGCCGATCTTGAGCGGCTCAGCCGTATCGGTACCGGTCGGACGGGTATAGGGCACAAAGCCCAGGCCCTCGGCATCAGCCATCTGCTCGTTAGCGCTCATCGGAGTACACGACCTTACCGGAGCCCTCGACGCACTCGCCCACACGGAACGGCTTCTCGCCTAGCGCGACCAGTGCCTCGGTCACGGCAGCCTCGTCCTCGGGAGCGACGATCAGGCACAGGCCGACGCCCATGTTGAAGGTCTTGCATGCCTCGTTGGGCGCGAGCTCGGCCTGGCGCGACACGTAGGTGATGACGGGCGGAA
The DNA here is from genome assembly GCA_905215275.1 of uncultured bacterium. Taxonomy (GTDB): domain Bacteria; phylum Actinomycetota; class Coriobacteriia; order Coriobacteriales; family Coriobacteriaceae; genus Collinsella. The sequence goes on from CAJMPE010000008.1 coordinate 10,331, forward strand.
CATCCCAGCCCATCTCGGCGCCGTTGCGGGTGACCACGGCGTCGACGTCGTCGGCCAGCGCGCGGTTGAGGTTCTCGGTAATGCCGCCGCCGGTGATGTGGGCAATGGCATGAACGTTGGCGCCATTGCGCAGCAGCTCCAGAATCGGCTTGACGTAGATGCGCGTGGGAGCCAGCAGGGCGTCGGCCAGCGAAGCACCGCCGAGCTCCTCGAGCGGACGGCTTAGCTCCTCGGCCTTAGCGGCGGCCTCGGGCGTGCCCGGCTTGATGCCGTCGACACCGATGACTTTGCGCACGAGCGAGTAGCCGTTGGAGTGCACGCCGGTGGAGGGCAGGCCCAGGATCACATCGCCGGGGCGAACGTTCGCGGGGTCGAGCATCTTGGGACGGTCGACGACGCCCACGGTAAAGCCGGCGAGGTCGTAATCGGCGGGGGCCATGACGCCCGGGTGCTCGGCCATCTCGCCGCCCACGAGCGCGCAACCCGCGAGCTTGCAGCCGTCGGCCACGCCCTTGATGATCTTTGCCATGTGCTCGGCCTCAATGTGACCGATGGCAACGTAATCCAGGAAGAACAGCGGCTCGGCGCCCGAAGCCAAAATGTCATTGACGCACATGGCGACCAGGTCCTGGCCCACCGTCTCGTGACGGTCCATGATCTGGGCGAGCACGAGCTTGGTGCCCACGCCGTCGGTGCCGCTGATCAAGATCGGGTCTTCCATATCCTTAAGCGCGGCGGCCGAGAACAGGCCACCAAAGCCACCGATGCCGCCGATAACCTCGGGGCGGTTGGTGTCCTTGACCATCTGCTTGATAGCGTCGACGGCGCGGCCGCCCTCGGCGGTATCGACGCCGGCGTCCTCGTACGTCACATGCTTGCTGTCGCTCATCTGAGCCTTCCTCTCCCACTACCGTGGCGCCGCGCGGGCGCCAAACGGTACTCATAGTTGCGTTCATTTCGGCGCGTGCCATAACAGCACGCGCCGTCATATCAACAAAACAGCAGGTAAAACCTACCAAAATAAACCTGTCCCCACATGGCAGGTTTTAGGCCTCGCCGTGCTTCTCTTCCCAGCTGCGGTCGTCGTATTTCTCGACCACGGCGTCGTCGTCAAAGTGCAGCGGCTTATCCAGGTTGCGGGGCTTAAAGCCCTCCATAAACTTGTCGCGGCCAAAGCTCTCGGGAATCGCCACGGGGTAGCGTCCGGTAAAGCACGCATCGCAGTAACCGCCCTTGGGCATGACCTTCAGCAGGCCCTCGACCGAAAGGAAGGCCAGCGAATCGGCGCCAATGTACTCGCAGATCTCGTCGACCGTCTTGTTGGCGCTGATAAGCTGCGACTGCACGTCGGTATCGATACCATAGAAGCACGGCCAGATGACCTCGGGCGAGTTGATGCGGATATGAATCTCCTTGGCGCCGGCGTTGCGCAGCATCTTGACGAGCTGCACCATGGTGGTACCGCGGACGATGGAGTCGTCGATGACGACTAGGCGCTTGCCTTCGATGTTGTCGCGCAGCGGGTTGAGCTTCATACGCACGCCCATGGCGCGCAGCTCCTGCGTAGGCTCGATAAACGTACGGCCCACGTAACGGTTCTTGATGAGGCCCTCGCCAAAGGGAATACCGCTCTCGTGCGAATACCCCTCCGCGGGCGGCAGGCCGGAGTCGGGCACGCCGATGACCAGGTCGGCCTCGACGGGCTCCTCATGTGCCAGCTGACGACCCATGTCATAACGGCAGGCGTAGACGCTCTTGCCGTTCATGATGGAGTCGGGGCGAGCGAAGTAGACCTGCTCAAAGATGCAATTAGCAGGCTCTTCGGCGGCAGGCACGCCCTGCTCGGACACAAGGCCCTCGGCGCTGATGCGCAAAATCTCACCGGGACGGACGTCACGGACGTACTCGGCGCCCACGATGTCGAGCGCACAAGTCTCGGAGGCAACGACCCAGCCGCCAGCACGCGTGACATGGGTGGTGGCGTCGACCGTCGCGGCGCCGTCCTGCGACGGCAGCTGCGAAACGGATGCGGCATCGGCCTGGTCCAGGCCCTCGTCCACGAGCTTGCCCAGCACGAGTGGGCGAATGCCGTGCGGATCGCGGAATGCGTAGAGCGCCTGCTCGTTGATGAGCGTCATGGCGTAGCCGCCGCGCACGAGCTCCATGGTCTTGCGAATGCCCTCGCGCAGATGGCCTGTACGCTGAGTAAAGTAGCCGATGAGTTTGGTCGCGACCTCGGAATCCGAATTGGAGAGGAACGGCACGCCCAACTCGATCAGCTGGCGGCGCAGCTCGTCGGTGTTGACGAGGGTGCCGTTGTGCGCGAGCGCGATAATGACGCTATTGATGGTAGAGAGGTGCGGCTGAGAGGCTTCCCAGCTCTTGGCGCCGGCGGTGCCGTAGCGCACATGACCCACGGCCAGCTGACCGGAGAGCGTCGACAAGTCGGCATTGGAGAACACACGGTCGAGCAGGCCCAGATCCTTGCGGACCATAACCGTACCGCCGTCACCAACGGCGATTCCCGCCGATTCTTGGCCGCGGTGCTGCAGTGCACGCAGGCCAAAGTACGTCAGTCGAGCCACGTCGCGATCGGGCGCCCAGACACCAAAAACGCCGCATTCCTCATGCAGCTGGTCGGAGTCCGGATCATACGTCGACATGGCGTTCACCTGTCCCGCGGCACGCTCGGCCGCGCGGATGGTTTCTTGAGACATGGCATCCCCTCAGAGCCTCGTATTTTGGCGTTACCCGCCTTATTATACGCACGGCGCGACGCGCTCCCCAGCGCATGAGCAGCGCTTTTTAAAAGCCCACCGAGCTAATAATCCGTTTTGCGGCCAAACATTTTATCGGTCTGTCCAGTGCAAGCGCCCGCGCCCCAGATGGCCGCCGCGTCCACCGTTGAGGGTTGCATTGTTGCAATTGGGACGTTCGTCCTGTCTTTTGGCAGGTCGGCGGCGTATCCTTGTAATCTAGGACAAAGCGAGAAAGGTTCTGTATGGATCGAAACGGACTCGACCCCAGCGTCCCCAGCGCCACGGAGGTCAAGAAGATTCCCCTCATCATTAAGGTGTACGCCGTCCTGTGCATCCTGTCCGGCGTGGGCACCCTCCCGTCGGTCGCCGCCTTTATGTGGCAGGTCATCACCGCGCTCATCAACGGCAACGCCGCCGAAAAGCTCGGCGACAATATGCTGGTCTCGGTTGGACTCATCGTCGCCGGCATCATGCTCTCTGCGGCAAGTGCCGTCATCCTGATCATCTTTGGCCTGGACCTTATCAAAAACCAGCGCCGCAACGCCGCCCGCCTGTCCTACATCCTTATTGCATTCACCGTCGTCGAGCTTTTGGTCGACGTGATGCTCCAGGGTATCGGGCTCTTCTTGCTTCGTCCCGCTATTCAGCTCGGTATCCTCATCGCGCTTTCGGCAACCGTCGACCCTACGCTTCGCCAGGAGCGCGAACTGCAGCGCCGCCTACAGGAGATGCTCGACCGCGACGCCGCCGCCGAGGGCATGCTCGGCCGCGATGAAACCGGCGAGGGCTACATCAAACTCAACTACTTCAACCTGTTCTGGGTATTCCTCGTCTGCTGCGTGCTCGGCCTGATCGCCGAGGACATCTGGCACATGACGGTCGACGACCCAGGCGTCTACCAGGACCGCGCCGGCATGCTGTTTGGTCCCTTCAGCCCCATCTATGGCTTTGGTGCCGTACTCATGACCATGGTGCTCAACCGCTTCTATAAAAAGAACCCCATCATCATTTTCCTGGTAAGCGCTGTGCTCGGCGCGAGCTTTGAGGTGTTCGTGGGCTGGTTTATGCAGACCTCATTTGGCGTGGTCTCGTGGAGCTACTCGCACATGAAGCTGTTTGGCATGCCCGACCCACTCGCCGTCCTTACGGGCGGACGCACCTGCACGGGCTTTGCCTGCCTGTGGGGCCTGGGTGGCCTTATCTGGATCAAGCTGCTGCTGCCGAGGCTGCTCAAGCTCATCAACATGATTCCGTGGAAGAGTCGCTACTCGGCTACCGTCATCTTTACCGTCATTATGCTGGTCGACGGCGTCATGACGCTACAGTCGCTCGACTACTGGTACCAGCGCGTCAACGGCACGGAGCCGGATATTCCCGTCGCGCAGTTCTACGGCAAATATTTCGATAACGATTACATGGAGAACCGCTTCCAGAGCATGACCATGAGCCCCAAGGATGCGACGCGCGTGTAGCGTCACGCAATGCCGAGATTATCCAACGCACAGAAAAGCCCGCTGGCAGACTGATGAACTGCCAGTGGGCTTTTTGTTGGCGAGTGCCGCTGCCGGCCTTATGCCTCGCGCTCGACCTCGCTCACACACTCATTTTTGATGGTACCGACGAGCGCCTGTAGCGCATCGACCACATGCGGGCGAATGTCTCCGCCAATGAGCACGAGCATGATGTCGTCGCCCACGGTAAGCTCGCCACTCGCCAGCCACACGCGCACATAGCCGATACCCGGCATCGCGCGCGTTGCCTCGATAGCGGCCTGCACCTTTTCGGCATCGAAGCCAAACACCATGCCGCTCACCTTATGCCCAGGCGCCACACCATCTGTCTCGACCCCACGCACCTCGGCCTTGGGCGTCGCACGCACCACGCCGTTGTGTGTCAGGTACATCCCACAATCAGCCGCCGAAACATCGGCCTTGGCTTCGCGCAGCCAAGCATCAACCGAAGGCATCGATTTGCCGCTTTCAAGCATCATTTCTCCTTTTGATTTCCAGGGTAGTCTTTTTGGGACGGGGCCCGGACACTTTATTCCTCGACCGGCGTGAGCACCATGACGGCGCGCGTATTGCTAAATGACAGCGAACGGCAGGTCACAAGCGTTACGACCTTGGTTGCCGAAGCGGCACGATCGGTGGCATCGCTCGCCACGGCAGAGGCACCGTCGAGCATCTCGGACAGGTAATTCTTCAGTCCGTCATCGCCCTCAAAGTTGGGCGTGCGCGCCTTGGCATACGTGTCCTCGACCACCTTGGTCGCCAGCGGGCGCAACTTATACGTCGCATCACGCGTGATGTAGTACACGTATTCCATGCTGTCGAACGTCGCCTGATCGGTCGTATCCGAAATCACGTTGAACATCGAACCGTCGTTCATATGATGACCGTAAATCGTGGTCTGCTGATCCACCATGCCCGGCGCGTTGTCGTCGCTATCCAGGAAGATGGCTCCCGAGGCATTGGCCGTACCGTCGAACAGCGTGTTGAGGTACTTGGAGTTGTTGTTGGTCTGCACCACGGGGTAGTTGATGTTGGTGCCGGGCGCGTAAATCCAACCCACAACCTCGGGATTTGTCTGGGCCAGCGCATTGAAGTCGACAATTGGCACGCCACTGGCGTCCTTGTCGCTCACATATTGCTTTTCGATTTTTTGATACGACTCGCTCGCCTGCATGTAGCCAATCTGCGCGTTGATAAAGATGGCGGCCGCAGCAACGATCAGGCCAATGCCGATGATGATGAGCAGAATGGGAATGACGGAGCGGCGCTTTTTGCGCGGCGGCTCGGTATAGCTCGATGGCGCGGTATGCGCCGAAGAGCGAGGTGACTTCTTGGCCGTACTGTATGACGAAGGGCGATATGCAGCAGGCGTATCCTGACGGCGATGCTTCGCCGGCGTCACGGGGCGCGGCGCGCGCGGCTGTTGAGGAGAGGATGTCCGACCCTGCTGCGGCGCGCGGGCTGCTCCCGACTTGGCTGGATCGGAAATCCGAGAAGCCGAAAAACGCTTTCCCTGATAGTCGGACATGGCTCTCCTTATGCTGCAAATGGACTGGCAGAGCGCTTAGGCGTCAGCCATCTCCTGCTTCATCTTCTCGATAACCTTGCGGTACTCGGGGTCGCAGGCGCCCAGGATCTGCGTGGCGTAAATGGCAGCGTTCTTGGCACCGTTGATGGCCACACAGGCAACGGGCACGCCCGAAGGCATCTGCACCATCGACAGCAGCGAGTCCATACCACCCAGATCGCTCGTCTTCATAGGCACGCCGATGACCGGCAGCGGCGTAAACGCGGCCACGACACCGCCCAGGTGGGCAGCCTTGCCGGCAGCAGCGATAATCACCTTGATGCCGCGGTCGGCAGCAGTCGAGGCCCACTCATGGACCTTCGCCGGCGTGCGGTGCGCGCTCGCGATCACGAGCTCGTAGGGCACGCCCAGTGCCTCGAGCTCGGCGGTGCAACCTTCCATAACACCCAGATCGGACTTGGAGCCCATGATGATCCCGACAACCGGCTTCTGATCTGCCATAAACAAAGACCTCCTGTTGAGAGCGGCGACGCGACGGATCCGCGACCCTTAACTACTGAGAGTAGTATAGCTGCTCCCGTCCCTGCGGTCTTTGTGGCGCTTCGCGGGCGGGCCAGGCTTTATCTTCACTCCGGTTGCTTCGCAAAGTCGTTCAGATAAAGCCTGGCCCGCCCGCAAAGCACCCCTCGACCTACCGGGGATTGCTATGACGTACGTTGGCTGAAATAATAAAGCAATGCCCGCCGTCCTTGACGGAGCGGCGGGCACGTTTGCTTAGTTGTCGCTGGGACTACTCAGCCTTATTACGACGGTGGAAGAAGGCACCGATCGCGGCGATGATGGCTCCAAGGCCACCGATGGTCGCGACGGTTGCCGCCGTTTGGTCGCCAGTATTGGGGATCGCCGAACCGTTCTTTTTGCCGCTCTGGGCCTTGTCGCCTGCGGGCTTGCCCGCCTGGCCGCCGCCGTTCGAGCCGTTGCCGGAACCCTGGTTGCCCGAGCCGCCCTGGTTGCCGGAGTCGGCATCCTTAAGGCCCTCGATGGCCAGCTTGAGCTGGTCATAGGCCGCCTGGAGCTGGGCGTCGGAAGCATTCTCATCACCCAAGACATCCTCGGCGTAGGTAATGGCATCCGTCAGGGCCTTGACAGACTCGGCCGTCTTTCCCTTGGTGTCAGTCTCCTTCGCCTGCTTGACCAAGGCCTTGAGCTGCTTCTTGGTCGGGTTCTCGACCGGGGTCACCGGAGTCTTCTCAAGCGCGTCGCGAGCACTCTCGAGTGCCTTGAGTGCCTGGTCGACCTCGTCCTGCGTGGCGTTCTCGTCGCTCAGGATGGCGCGGGCGCTCGCCAAGGCATTCTGGAACGCGGTCCAGGAAGCCTCGGTGTAGTCGCTGGCCTTAAGGTCGCCGGCTGCAACCTCGGCATCAACCTTTTCAATCGCGGCAGTGAGGTCGTCCTTCGCCACCGGATTGGGAACGGCCGTACCGTAGAACTTGAGCTCCGCCATGCTGCAGTAGGCGTCAACGCTGCCACCGCCGGCGTGGAGCACCTTGACGGTCACGTAGCGACCGCGCGCGGCACCAAAGCTCATCTGCTTCCAGTCGCCACGGTCGGTGAGCACGCGGCCGTCGTTGTCGAAGGTAAACGTACCCATCGACGTGGCGGTGCCCATCTCATAACCGTCGGCAGTGTCGGAGACCAGCACCTCGGCCTCAAAGATATCGCCGTTCATGCCGCCGTCCTGGCGCGGCAGGAACGTGACGTCGGTGAGATCGTAGTCGCGGCCCAGGTCGACGGTCAGGTGCTGGGGCATACCGGTCTTATTAGCATAGTCGCTGTGCCAGAGCGTCTGCTCATCGCCGTCAAGAGCGTTGACGGCGTTGCTGCCCTCATAGTCGGCCTCGCTCGAGAAGCCGGTCACCTTGACGTTCTCGCGGTTCTCGGGCGTGTTGATGAGGCTCTTCTCATCGACGGGGCGCATCTTGAGGCCGTCGATTGCCTGCTCGATCTTGGCCGTGGCGTCTGCGACATCCTTCTTGCTATAGCTGCCCTGGCCGCCATCGAGGAGCTTCTGAGCCGCCTCGACCGCAGCGGTGAGGGCTGCATAGGAATCCTTGGTGTAGACGGACTCGCTGTAGCCCGCGGCCTTGGAAAGCGCTGCCATGAGCGCAGAGGTGTCGACACCAGCCTTGACCTCGACCCCATAGGATGCGGTCCTGGAGGGATCGAGCACCGACGCCACCGTGATCGTTGCCTTGCCGGCCTTGTTGGCGCGCAGGTAGTAGCTCACGCTATCGCCGGCCTGGACAGCGGAGACGCTCACCACAGAAGGATCGGAGCTCTCGACCGTCACATAGGGGTAGCCGGCGCTCTCGGGCGTGGCCTTGGCGTCGACGAGCGTCACATCGCCCTCGAAGAACTCGATCTGGTTCTTGCCCAGTTCGACACCCTCGATGGCCTCGACACCCTGTGTGTAGTTGAAGTTGATCTCGCGCAGCGTGAGCATCTGGTCACCCGATGCCTCAAGCGGCGTGATCTCGACCTTGGTCGCCTTCTTGCCCTTGTTCTCGGCAGAGAGGCCAAAGGCGTAGCGAGCCTGATAGGAATCAAAGCTTCCGCCCGAGAACTCCTGGGTCGAGCCGTCCTCGAACGTCACGACGGACTTAATCTTCTGCACGGTGCCGTTGCCACCGTTGCGGTTAACGACCTCGACGCTATCGAGTTTCGACGGCGTCTTGAAGGCGAACGTCATCGTGGCGGGCAGCTTGACGTAGGTCGGCATCTTGCCGTCGATCCAGTTGGGCCCATAGTTCCACAGGAACTCGAAGTCGTTGCCGCCCTCATTGTTGTCGAACAGTCCGTCATAGCTCTTCTGCTGGATGAGCTTCTCGACGTTGGTGCCGTCGTCGGTGGGGAGCTCGTCGTTGGTCATCGTGATGTCAAAGGCGTCGCGGCCGTACTCGGACTTGGTGGGCTGCGGGACACTGGGCATCGTCACGGTGCCATCACTCACGAACTCGAGCGCGTCGCACGCCGGGCCGACGAGCCAAGACGTCGAGGGCAGCTCGACCTTGCCGGACGTCTTAGCCTTGAGTTTGAAGCTCGCGACCACACCAGTACTGTTGAAGAGCTTGGCGTCGCCGCGGTTGGCGAAGGCCAGGTTGATGGTCTGGTGGCCATCCGTGAACTGCACTTTCTCGCGCGAGAGGTTCTCCATGCCCGCCGTCGACGCATCCTGCGCGATGCTCTCGGAGACATACTCAAACTGGTCGCTGTTGAAGTTGACGAGCGCACCGAGCGCGTTGATGTTCTCGGCGTCGGTGGCGTAGACGTCGACCGTGATCTCGTCGCCGGCCTCGACCTCCATCTTGCTCGGGATCACCGCGAGGGTGCCAGCAGCCTTGCCCTTTTGCTTGGTGCCGCCGTCGAGCGCCGCCATGGTGAAGGAGTAGTCGTACACGTCGTAGACGCCGTTGCCGTTGAGGTCGGCGAAGTGGGCGCGGATCTGGGAGTCGAACGTCGAGGTGTCGGGCTCGCGGTTCTCAAGACCCAGGTAATTCTTCATGTTGGAGTAGTCGCCGTCGGAGACCGTGGCCTTGTTGAGGTTGGAGCCCACAGCGAAGCCGTCCGTGCCGTCGGTCTTGTAGATGGCGATCTCGGAGGCGGAGAAGAAGTTGCCCACGGACGCGAGCGGCGTCATACGCACGTAGCGCGCGGCCACGGCGCCGTCGAACGCCACCGTCTTGCAAGCGGCGGAGCGATCCCAGTCGACCTCCTGCGTCGTCCAATGCACGCCGTCGAGGCTCGTCTCGATGCGCATCTTGGTCACAGTGCCGTTACCGGCATCATCGCGCGGATAGTACTCGAGCTTGTCGAGCTTGTAAGCGCGACCGTAGTCAACGGTAAGCGCCTTGCCCAGATCGTTGCCACCGGAGTGGAAACCGCCGTCGCCCGACTGGAACTCATGGTCGAAGGCGAGTTCGGCCTTATGGCTACCGTAGAGCGAGCCCTCCCAAGTGATTTCCTCGGCCTCAGGCACGTTCCGCCACGGGTCGAGCGCAGAGTTCGCCTCAAGCACGTCGCTCCATGCGGAGTAGCCATCGGCGTTGCGCGAACGAATCTGGTAGGTATGCTTGCTGTTGTAGGCAAGATCGGTATGCGTGAATTCTGCCGCATCGCCCACGGCGAACACAGTGCCGTCGACCTTAAGGTCGTAGGAGGTAGCACCATCGACCTTCCCCCAAGTGAGCTTAATGCTCGTGGGGGTCGTGGCGTCCTCGGGGGCAGCAAAGTTCGCGGGTGCGGAGAGGTTCTCGTTGAAGCGGTCGGCCGCGAGCGTGGCATCGGCGTTCACGAAATCGCCCAGTTCGAGCGTCTGCGCTGCCGTGGCGACATCGGTCTTCGCGAACTTGACGTAGACCTTGGGATTCGTGGTGATCTTGGTGTTGTTGAAGCTCTCGCCCTGCTCGGCCTCGGTGCTGCCTGCGTCGCTACCGTAGTGGTTGAGGTTGGGGGTCTCGTTGTAGAAGTAGACCGCCTGGCCGGCCTCGGGGGTCGCGGCGTCAAAGGCCTCCTGCGAGTCGACCTCAACCACGTTGAGCGCGGATCCGCCGTTCTTGGCGGAGACGCTCGTGGGCTTGGCGGAGACGTTGGCCACAAAGGTCGTGGTGCGGTTGGAGTCGTAACCGCTGTAGCCGCCCCGCGATGTCTCGGCGGTAAAGGTCGCCGTGCCGCCCACCACGCTCGACTTATAGACGGTGCTCACATGCTCACCGTAGGAAATATTGTCGATTGTGCCGTAGGAATCGTCCTCGGTCGTGTTGTTCTCGATGGAGGAGCCGTCATCCTCGTACTGCGTAAAGCTGCCCTCACCCTCGGTGGCGAAGAACTCGACGATACGCTGGCTGCGATTGGTGCCCTTGGTGTTGGTCTCGGTCACGGCCTCGGGGTTGTTGTTCTCGGCGTACATCGGCACGATGGCGTTTGCCTTAACAAAGAGTGGCAGCTTCCAAAGCGGAGCCTCGTAGTTGTTGAGGACCTGACCGCCGCGGTACTGCTTGCCCGAGAAGTAGTCAATCCAGATGGTGGGATTCTCGTCGGTACCGTAGTTGGGCAGGTAGATACCGTTGCGGACATCGTTGCCGTTCTCATCTGCCTGGGTATCCTGATACACCGGTGCCACCAGGAAGTTCTCACCGAACATGTACTGGTACTGCGTCGAGGTGCTTGCGGCGTACTCGGAGTTGTCGGAAAGCAGCATGGCGCGGATCATGGGAAGGCCGGTATCGCCGTTGCCCGTGTCGATGTTGGCCGCCGAGGCCGCGCTCGTGTAGATATAGGGCATGAGTTGTGCTTTGAGCTTGAGATAGAAGCGCGAGATGCCCGTATAGGGATCGCCGTGCGTCATGGGCGACTTGCGGTAGGTGCCCCAACCGTCCATGTCAAGCATAGAGGGCGTGAATGTCTTCCACTGGTAGTCGCGAGCGGAGATGATGGGATCGCCACCAAAGATGCCGTCCATATCGGAGCCGATGTTGGGGTTGCCCGAGAGGCTCTGGCCGATATACGTGGGGATATGGAAGCGAATGTACTCCCAGTTACCGCCGTACTGGTCGCCGGTCCAGATGCCGCCAAAGCGCTGCGTGCCGGCCCAGCCGTCAAGCGTGATGATGTTGGGGCGCTTGTTGGCGCCGGTGGTCACGGTGTCATAGGCCGTCTTGATGCCGTTGAGGCCAAAGGAGTAGCCGGAGCCGACCCAAGCGACGTCGGTCTTGAGCGTGGTGATGCCACCAGTCTTGACCTCAGAATCGAAATCGCGCAGCAGATGCCACGGGGTCTCGGAGTTGCTATCGGGCTCGAGGTTCGACTGGGTCCAGAGACCGGTGCTCACGCCCTTGGAGTTGGCATACTCGGTGAACTTCTTAAGATTGTCGACGTTGGCGCGCACGGCGTTGAGGCGCTCGGCAGAACTCGTTCCGTCGGAGTTGACGCCGCCGGTCTTGTAGTAACCGTTCTGGCCGTAGCCAGCACCGTAACCGTCGTTCGGCAGGAACCAGCCGAGCGGCATGTCGTTGTCCTCGTAGTCATCGATAACCTGCCGGGCGGAGAACTGGCGGTCGAAATCGGTCGCCTTCATGTTCTCGGTATCAACCGTAGGGCCCTCACCGTTGAGCGTCTCGGCCGCAAGCGTGCCGTCGAGCTTGTAGCCCGTCGACATGCCGGACTCGTATTTAACGTCGCCCTTCTCACTCGAGGACTTGCTGCCCTTGGTCTCCCACTTCTTCTGACCCGAGGTCGTTGACCAGCCATCACGGTTATAGGCATTAAGATGACCCAGGTAGAAACCGTACTCGGGCAGCAGCACCGGATTGCCGGTCACCTTGTAGTAGTCCTGCAGCATCTCGGTTGCCACGTTCGAGGCGCCCTCGTTGGTCGCCACGAAGTAATAGGCATCAAACTCATTCTCGTTGTGCAAAGTCGTGACCGTCGATGAGTCCGTGGAACCGAAGTCGTAGGAACCCTCTGCAAACGTGTTTCGGAGCACGCCGTAGCCGTCGCTCGTCCAATAGAACGGGTTGGGCGAGGCAACGCCGCCATCGGTCCAGTTGTTAGTGTTGGAGATGGCGATGGTCTGGTTGGTGTGCAGGAAGCGGCCGTTCTGGGTGCCGCCGCCAAAGAAGTTCTCGGACTTCTCCTTGGCGAGCGTCTGGACGGTACCCTTCTTATCAAGGTCGAGGGGCGCGGACTCAGAAACCACGCCACGGTCGCCTGACTTGATACTCATCTTGCCAGTCGCCTTGTCCAGGATCACGGTCGCCTTTCCGCCGGTGATCTCGATAGCGTCGCCCTTGTCGGCAACCGTCGCACTCGGCTTGCTGTAGGCGTCCGAAGTATCGGGCTGAGCCTGGATCTTAGCCGTGTGGGACTTACCGCGCGGCGTGGCGTACTCGGAAAACTCACCCTTGGGGTCGACGTTATAGCGGAAAATACCGTCCTCGAGGAACGTAATACGGCCCTTGATGCCGTCAGCGAAATCGATGTCGACGACGTTCGAGGCATACTGAGACACGGTAGCTGAGTCGACGCCCTTGAGTGGCGTGGCAATCGCCTGCTGGGGATTGGCAAACACGAGCGTCGCTGCAGTGGCAACGAGGACCGCGCTTCCCTTCACCCACCGTTTCGTAAAAATGGAATTCCTACGCACCTGGACTCCTTCCCTCCGACATGCGGAAGCGTCGCGGACGCACGCCCTGCAGCATGGGCGAACGCATCAAACGGGGGGGTGTTCGGTACATTCCGCGCAGTGGTCCCACCCGTTACCAAGGGGTCAACTGGTAGTAACCAGATATCCACCTATTAGGTTTAATCAGCATACGGGAGCAGTTGCACAACCAAGTTCGGAATTCTCCCAGTGGTATTAAAATGATCGTCAATGGCAAGGTGGGCTAAATAAGCCATACCAATTGGTTCTTCAGTCAAATATCAATTAAGCAAAAATGTACTGTTTATCTGGTATCACACAGACCGTACCTTTCTCTCGGGAACTGGGCTTCGCGAAGTTTCCCGAGAGAAAGGCTCAGCCGCCACCCTGCGACCTACCGGATATTGCCATGACGTACGTTGACTGATTTGGTTTGGAAAAAAGGTTGATGGAGAGTGATGGGCAGTTAGTTCAGATGCGTATAATTTGGCCGTGGCCTTGGGCACAAAATTGCCGCTTGGAAGCCGACGCGAACCCATTATTGGGCCGTTCCCGGCTTGGCTGAGCATCTTTATCGATTCAGATTGCCAAAAATAGGCCGAATGAGTCCAAATCAGCCTTCTCCTACTCTCTAATAAATACGAATTTGAACTAACTGTCCAGAGGCGTCCTCGACTAACAGCAAAAAGGCCTCCATACAAAGTATGGGCCCTGCCGTTCGAACGAACGGCAGGGCCCATTCTCATTTTCGATTTAGCCCTAGTCATCGCGCAAAGCCCCTTCTACAGCACACGGTGCAGCCGAGTCACCGCAGGCTGGGGCGGGAGGCGGTCCTTTCTCGCGTAGCGGCGTATGATACGGGCTTGCTCTTCTGTCAGCGCCGTGCCCAAGGAAGCAATGGCGTTAGTAAATCCCGCCCGGTGCAGGGCGATGACGTCCATGCCCATGTCGTTGGCGCTGCCGTGACCCTGCTGGTCCTCGCGCACCGCCTCGATGGCGCTCACGTAGGTGTTGGCGGCAGACATCGCCGTCACGCAGGTCACGCCGCGACGCACGGCCTCGGTACGTAGCAGGTAGCCATCGCCACGCGAGCCCGGACCGTACGGCGTGTTGATGATTACCGCAATCTTGCCATCGGCGATGAGGTCGCCGATGTTGGGGCACTCGCCGTCGTGCGGGCCGCTGATCTTCTCCACGACCTCACACGTCACGTTGCCTCCGCGCAGGACGCGCGCCGTACCCTCGGTAGAGCAGATGTCAAAGCCCAGGTAGCGCAGGATGCGGGCAACCGAAAGGATATGGCGCTTGTCGCGGTCGCATACGCTGATGAACACCTTGCCGCAGCTCGGATCGGGCAGCTTGTAGTCGATCGCCAGCTGCGTCTTGGCATATGCCTCGGGATAGCTCTTAGCGATACCCATGACCTCGCCCGTCGACTTCATCTCGGGCCCCAGGATAACGTCGGCTCCCGGGAAACGACCCCAGGGCATAACGGCTTCCTTCATGCAGAACCAATCGAGCTGACGCTCGTCGCTCGGCAGGCCCAGGCGCGCGATGGAATCGCCCGCCATGATACGCGCCGCGCACTTGGCCAGCGGCACGCCGGTGGCCTTGGAGATAAACGGCACGGTGCGGCTCGCGCGCGGGTTTGCCTCGATCACGTAGACGGTCTCGCCCTTGATGGCGTACTGCACGTTGACCAGGCCGCGGACTCCCAGCGCCATTGCGATGCGGCGCGTGGTCTCGCGGAGCTTCGCCTGCAGGCTCTCACTAAAGCTGAACGGCGGGATGCAGGTCGCGGAGTCACCGGAGTGGATACCGGCCTCCTCGATATGCTCCAGGATACCGCCGATGTAGACCTCTTCGCCGTCGCACAGGGCGTCGACATCGGACTCGATCGCACCCTCCAGGAAGCGGTCCAGGTACACCGGGTAGTCGGGGCTAATGCGCGCAGCCTCTGCCATGTAATCGCGCAGATGCTCGGCATCGTAGGCGATCATCATGCCGCGGCCGCCCAGCACGTAGCTCGGACGCACCAGCAGCGGGTAGCCGATGTGCGCGGCCACGGCCTCGGCCTCCTCAAACGAGGTGGCCTGGCCCGCCGGCGGGGACATGATGCC
>CAJMPE010000009.1 GCA_905215275.1 uncultured bacterium
AAGAGGGCCGCATCCAGCAGCTCGCCTTTAGCAAGGCCGACTCGCGCTATCTGATCGCCGACTCCAGCAAGATCGGCAAGCGCGACTTCTACACCTTCTGCCGCTTGGACAGCCTGGACGCCGTGGTGTGCGAGCCGGGCATCGCCGCCGAAGATCGTGCCGCCATCGAGGAGCATACGCAGGTCATTTGCTAGCTAACGCTACGGGATTGCCAACAGGCGATGCGGGAGGACTTTTACCTCCTGTCATTGTGGAAACCAGCGCGTCAGCGCTACGCGATATGACGCGCAAATGAGGATTCCACTATCAAATCGTCTCAGCCTGTAACAGGTAGGGGTGAAACCACCAACCAGATGTTGCAGATTGAGATTTTTGACCCGGCCTATTCCGTTTGTCTCGATCTGTAACAGCTAGGACCGAATAATTCAGCTAGTTGTTACAGATTTAGATTGGGGATATTGGCCTGTGCATTCATCTCAATCTGTAACATCTAGACGTCCAAAACCGGTCTTAGTGTTACAGATTGAGACAATTCGGCGGGGTCTACCTTGTTTGTCTCGATCTGTAACGGTTAGGACTTAAAAACTCGGCTACGTGTTACAGATCGAGACAAAAGAAAAAGAACATTAGGACTTGAAAATAAAGTTTTGATAAGGGATTCGCCCAGTTAAGACGGTGCGGCAGACAATTGAGATTAGTTTGCCTCCGGAGTCGTAAGCATAATGAGTCAGTTCGATGACCGGAAGTTTTGCAACACCATAATTACTGGCTTCGGAATCGCTAAGCTGACGTGCTCTATAGCTTTCCCTAACAGATTGGATAGACTTGGACAAGTCGTCCATGATTCTGCTAAATGCCTGAAAATCTAACTGGTTATTCGGAACGCGCGACTTTGAAATGAAGAACGTATCAGCGCCTATGAAGCTGCCTTCAAGTTCATAGGTCAATTCAAGACGCTGAATTTCATCGCGACTTTGACATCCAAATTGTTGGAGCATCATTACGGAAATTGGACGACCTGATGTGAGGCCGCCGAAATGTTTGGTGATGGCATCCGGATCAACGCCATCGCAATGGCTTGCAAAGTCAAAGTCTAAAAGTGAATTGAGCTCGCTAACGCGTTTCGGTGCAACAAACGACCCCTTACCTTGGATTCGATAGATACTTCCACGACGCTCCAGCTCACTCATGGCAAGTCGGACGGTTGTTCTGCTTACGGCGTATTCGTCGCAGAGTTCCATTTCTGTTGGAAGTTTATCGTCTGCTTGATATTCATCGACGATCTGCTTGAGCAGCGCGTCGGTGAGCTGTAAATAGAGTGGCCGTTTTTCGTGTGTATCGAGCATTAGAGCCTCAGTTTGCATGTTGGTTATACCTGATGGTTGCCTCAGTCGGGATGTAACGTGGGCAAGGTAACCTTAACGTATCACAGAGCGGCTCAGCATGACGATCTGATGCCTGTATCCACGAAGGGCTTGTCCGAGCGTGAAGATATTCTGGGGCAGGCAAATACCGTTCATGGAGTCCCCGATATGTTGGAGGTCAGCACCGGCTGCTTTTGCTGCAAGGCCTATTTTCTTAATGGTCTCGCTGTCGCAGGAGTCTTGACTCGTCCCGTTCGCCGCCATGACGAGAACCTTCTCT
The DNA here is from genome assembly GCA_905215275.1 of uncultured bacterium. Classification (GTDB taxonomy): domain Bacteria; phylum Actinomycetota; class Coriobacteriia; order Coriobacteriales; family Coriobacteriaceae; genus Collinsella. The sequence goes on from CAJMPE010000009.1 coordinate 1,645, forward strand.
TCAATTGACTTGCCTACGTTGTGGGATCGTACAAAGTCTACGATGGCGCGCAGGTCTGCTTCTTGGAAGCAAGGGACGGTGTAGGGGGCTGGCACGAGAAGGATATCGACGCCGAGGTCAACAAACTTGCGCGCAATTTCGAGCGTCATGACAGGTTCCGCAACGCCCGCTCCATGCATTTTTCCGGCTATGACCAGGCCATTGAAATGCTCTTTGGAGAGTTTAATCGAATGGGCGATTGCATCGTTGGAGACGCCGGTTCCAGGGTTGCCCGTCAGGCAGATAAAATCAAATCCGAGTTCGTTAGCCTTTTCTAAGGTCTTGGGAGAGACGCGACGACCCATGGGGATTTCCGTTCGGGATTCAGACATCTCTGCCTCGTTATCAACTGGCTCCAGATTGACGCCAATGGGCCTTCCGCATGCTCGCTTCACCCAAGTGACCGGGTTTTCATTGAGATCATCTGGAATACCGGCAATAACTGGATCGAACACATCGAGCGCGTTAAACAGAAGCAGGTCGGCACCTGCGGCACGTTCGATTTCTGCATTAGTAACGCCGCCGAGAAATTGGGAAGAGGGTACGTTTTCCGCCATGATGGTACGTCCCTCGGAAGCCAGAATTGCCTGTTTTAGATCCATGGGTGACGTGGCGGCAAAATCGGATGCGGACATGTTCAGTAATCGTTTGGGCATTGTTACTTCCTTTGACTAGAACGACAGGCTTGTGACATTGTCTCTAATATTGTTACAACAATATATTCAATATGTTATATCCAATCGGTGAACGGTTGCAAACTTATTGTACTGCTCGGAAAAAATAGCCTTTAGCTGGGAAAACATTATATTAATCAACTACCGTTCACCGAATAAGTATTTGAATTCTTGACATATCGACAAAGCAGAAAAAGAATTGGTTATGACAAATCGCGCAAATGATATTACATTTCGCACAAGAACGTATTCACTTACATAAGTGGATACAAACGGGGACGACGACGGTTGAGTCCGGATAAATCGTTGTGTGCCCGGGAATCATGAAAGGATGTGTTATGGACGCTATCGTCAAATTCCTTGAAAAACACCAGCCTCTCTTCGACAAAATCTCGAGGAACATTTATCTGGTGGCGATTAAGGATGGCTTTCTCTCGAATATGCCAATTGTGCTGTTCTCGAGCCTGTTCCTTCTTCTTTCGACGCTCCCTGCCTATGTAGGCATCACGCTTCCGTCTGAGGTGCTGGATTTCTTCAATAAAATCTATGCATATACCATGGGACTTCTTGGCATTATGGTGGCCGGCACCACGGCGAGCTCACTTGCCATGTCGATGAACCGTCGCATGCCTTCGGGTAAATCTCTCAACCCCACCTCGTGCATGGTTTGTGCCATGTGCGGCATGCTCTTGCTATCGGTGACGAACGATGTTGTCTCGATTGGCGGAGCAGATACATCTGTTTTTGAAACCGGCTATATGGGAACCAAGGGTTTTCTCGCTGCGTTCGTAGCCGCATTCTTGACCGTTAATATCTATAAGGTGTGCATTAGCCATAATGTGACGATCAAGCTCCCCAAAGAGGTCCCTGGCTCTATTGCGCAGAGTTTTCGCGATATCTTTGCATTTGGGTTTTCGATCCTTGCGTGCGCTTTTATCGATCTTGCGAGCCGCAAGCTGCTTGCTGTGCCGTTCGCCAATTTGGTATCCGCTCTCATCTCGCCGCTGTTCTCCGCGGTTGACACCTATCCTGGCATGGCGCTTATCGAAGGCGCGGTCGCACTTTTCCAATTTATGGGTATCCACGGTGCTTCGGTTGTCATGAGTCCGATCAATGCTGCGCTCTACGGCAATACCGTTACCAATCTTGAGGTTTTCCAAGCAGGTGGACACCCGTCAATTGCTCTCACGCAGGACTTTACAAGCTTCATCGGCGGTCTGGGCGGTTCTGGCTGCACGTTCATCGTTCCTATTATCCTGATCATGTTTATGCGCTCCAAGCAGCTTAAAGCCATGGGCAAGGCATCGATTATCCCGGTGATTTTTGGAGTTAACGAGCCCGTTATCTTCGGTATGCCGATTGTTCTCAATCCCTATATGTTCGTGCCCTTCCTAGTGGCTCCTATGGTCAACGCCATTATCGGTAAATTTTTCATTGACGTCATTGGAATGAACGCCCCCATGTATACCATGCCGTGGGCGCTTCCCGGCCCAATCGGTGCATTCCTCACCACGGGTCTCGATCTGCGTTCTCTCGTATTGATGGCAGTGCTGTTGGTCGTTGACTTTGTGATTTACTATCCGTTCTGCAAGGCGTATGACCATCAGCTTTGTTTGGAAGAGTCTGCAAAGGAGACTGCAGGAACCTCGGATGCAGATGCTATTGCCGCACAGGAAAATGTCGCAAAAGCTCTCGAGGCGGTAAAGGACAAGGCGGAGCAGATCCGCGTGCTTGTGCTTTGCCAGGGTGCCGGCACTTCGACTCTCTTGGCAAATGCTCTTCGCGAAGGTGCCGCTGCTAAGGGTATCGATCTGGTTTCTCAGTCCGGTGCGTACGGAAGCCACTATGAGACGATGGATCAGTACAACGTGATTGTTCTGGCACCCCAGGCACGCATGTACTATGACGCTATGAAGGCCGATACCGATCGCCTTGGAATTAAACTGCTCACCACAAGGGGCAAGGAGTATATCGACCTTACCAACGATCCCGAAGGTGCAATTGACTGGATCGTTCAGGAGCTGGCCAAATAGTGGATGCACTCCGTCGTTGATTCGTCGGTGTATAGTACGGCCCTGCAGCTTATTGAGCTGCGGGGCCGTATTTCGTTGAGTATCTAATTGAGACAATGAGCGCAACCGTCGTGAGATCGCATTGGCGCTCTCCGAGTCACCGACAAGCTGACTTTCATCTATGTGACCAATTCGCTTTCGGCCTTTAGCCTGCTCGAGGCGCGCGAGGATTGCGAGCTGTGCCTGGTGGGCGGCATGTACCGCCGCCGCACCGCCGCCTTTGTGGGGCCCACGGCCGAGGATACCCTGCGCGCGCTGGGCATCGATGCGGCGTTTATCGGCGCCAACGGTATTCTGGACGGCGACGTGTCCACGTCCAACATGGACGAGGGCCGCATCCAGCAGCTCGCCTTTAGCAAGGTCGATACGCGCTATCTGATTGCCGACTCCAGCAGGATCGGCAGGCGATACATCTGCCCCCCCTGCCGGCGCGGGGGTACCGCTTTACAATGACGCGCAAATAACTTTGAGCAACAAGGATGAGGCTATTCTGAGATATGACTAGACTCCGTATTTCGTCTTTATGTCCCTTGAGAATGAATCATAGTCTTCATAGAGCCCCTCTTTGCTTTCATCCTCGGCGTGGTTTATACGTTCAAGGAGCTTATCCTTTGGAGCCTCCTTTGTTATTGCGGCCTCGCTATCGGGTATTGTGGATTGCAAGAATAGTTCTAGAGCATGGACGTCTTTGAGTATGTAGCCTGTCGAACGACCCGCTCCTGTTTTTTCGATTGCGCTGCAACTAACAAGCTGACCGAGGGTTCGTTTAACGGTGACCTCGCTGATATCGGGGCAGTTGGATCGGATGTCGGATTTCTTAATGACGCCGGGTCTCTGTTGAAATAGAACGGCGATGCGCGCTTGCTTCGACATGGGACGAGTGCTTGATTCAATTAAGGTACGCTGCTCGAGCTGTCGGTAGGCGGCCAGGGTTGTTCCGAGCATGAAACGGATAAAGGGTACTTCGGTGTTTTGATTTTCATTCCATCCAGTGGAGCTTGCAGCGAGAGCGTTGTAGTAAAGCGCTTTGTTGTCTTCAATAAGTCGTTCGATGCTGATGTAACGCGCAACGTCGTATCCAGTCTTTTCGAGCAGCAGCGTTGTAAGGAGCCGGCTCATCCTGCCATTGCCATCGTTGAAGGGATGAATGCTAACAAAATCGAAGATAAAGCGGAGCGATATAAGGAGGGGATCGCAAACTTGGCGAGATAAAGCATCGTTGAGGGACTGGCAGGCTTCTTTAATAAGTCCCGGGGTTGCTAGGGCCGAAGGGGGCCTAAAGCGCACAAATCGATTTCCTTGATCGTCAATGGAGACGATTTCGTTATCGCTATCTTTCCAATGGCCTCCATACGAGATTGCCGTGTGCGCCATGAGGTCACGATGCAACCGCAGAATGACCGATGGCGTTACGGGAATGGAATCGTGTTGCTCGTGAATAAGCGACAGCACATCTCGGTATCCAGCAATTTCTTCCTCTGCGCGGGAGCTTGGCTTGGCGGAATACGCCATGATCGCTTTGAGTCTTTTTTGGGTGGTAACAATTCCTTCAAGTCCGTTGGAGGACCGGGTGCTTTGGATCTTAGCCTCCTCCATTAGGGACGATAGAAGCTCGGGTTTGACTTGACTCAGAGCAAGCTGACGGCCTTTATGCTCGCGTATCGAGAGGAGGAGGTTGGTGATTGGAGTTGCTTCGAGTTCCGCTGGGACTGTGGTGTAATCGAACTGGCGCATGCGGCTCCTTTCGGTATCACGAACATACTTTCGATATCATAATATCATTAAATGATACCGAAAGTATGTTCGTGATACCGAAAACTAGAAACCATGCTTTATAACTGCTTGGAAAGTTCGGATTTGACTATCTTATTGTCTCGATCTGTAACAGTTAGACGGTTAAAAGTGGGCTACGTGTTACAGATTGAGATCTTTCAGCCCTGGTCGCCCGTTCGTCTAAATCTATAACAGTTAGGATTGAAAATCCCTGCTAGATGTTACAGATCGAGATAAACGGCCTGCTCGGGCTCACCAAAAACAAAAAAGGCCGCATGCGAACCCGTGGGGGATTCGCATGCAGCCGACAGGGGATACGCGGCTGAAGTTAGGCCATGAGCAGGCCGGTCTCCGCGACGTTCTTGTACCAGTACGCGCTCGCCTTGGGATAGCGCTTCTGGGTCTCAAAGTCGATGTAGAACAGGCCATAGCGCTTGTTATAGCCGTTGGTCCAGGAGAACTGGTCCTGCAGCGACCACACAAAGTAGCCGTCGACGTTCACGCCGCCGTCAATCGCCTTGAGGATCCATGCGAGATGCTGACGCATGTAGTCGATGCGAGGGGCGTCGTCGATAAAGCCGTCCTCGAAGTCGTCCTTATAGCCCATGCCGTTCTCGGTGATGTAGATTTTCTTGTAGTTGGGGTAATCGTTCTTAATGCGGAGCAGCAGGTCGTAGAGGCCTTCGGGATAGATAATCCAGTCCCAATCGGTGGTGGGTACGCCTTCGCGCACGCATGACTCGCCCACGCCCTTGAGGAACCAGCGCGAGGAGCCCTTGTCACCGGTGCCATTGTGGTTGATGTCGTTTTCGCCCTCGGCGGCACGCAGGAACTGGCACTTGTAGGTGTTGACGCCCAGGCAATCGTTGTAGGGGAGCGCGGCGGTCAGCGCGGCGATGTCCTCGTCGCGGACGTCGAGCTCGCCGCCGGCGATATGGGCCAGCTTGGTCGCAGCCTCCATGGTGTCGGCTGCATAGTGGCCGCGGAAGGTGGCGTCGAGTACCCAGCGGTTGTTGATGACGTCGGCCATGCGAGCTGCCTCGCAGTCGGTGGCGTTGTTGGGGTCGAGGGGATACTTGGGCTCCAGGTTCTGGACAATGCCGATCTCGCCCTCAAAGCCGCCCTCGTGGAAGGCGACGACGGCCTTGGCATGGGCCACCATCATGTTGTGCATGAGCTGGAAGGCCTTATCCAGGCGATACTTCTCGCCGTGCGGCCAGTTGCCGACGATAAAGCTGCCCTCGGCGGTCGCGGGAATCTCGTTAAAGGTAAACCAGTGCTTGACCTCGGTGAACTCGGCAAAGCAGAACTTGGCGTACTCGACAAAGGCGTCGATCGTCGTGCGCGTCAGGAAGCCCTCGCCGCCGTTCTGGTAAAAGGCCTCGGGCGTATCAAAGTGATCGAGCGTGACATAGGGGATAACGCCGGCTTTATTGCAGGTGGCAAAGAGCTCGTGATAGAAGGCAACACCCTCGGGGTTAATCTCACCAGTGCCGCTGGGGAAGATACGGCTCCAAGCGATGGAGACACGAATGCCGTTGATGCCGAAGCGCTGGCACAGGTCGATATCGACCGGGTACTTGTTGTAGAAATCGCTTGCGGGGTCGGGGGAGAAACGGCCCTGAGCAGCCAGGAAATCGTCCCAGGGCACTTTGCCCTTGCCGTGTGTACGGGTCTCGCCCTCAACCTGGTAAGCAGCGGTGGCGCCGCCAAACACAAAGCCGTCGGGGAACTGCATGGGGTTGGTCATGAGTCATCCTTTCTGTGGGATACGAATAGGGAGAGGTGCCCGAACCGGGAATCCGGGCACCAACAGAGGGAGGTAACTAGTCGAGGTTCTCGCGGAGCCACTTGATGGCGCCAGCGGGGTCACGGGTAAGGTCGATATATTCCTTACCGCGCGGAGCGAGCAGCTTAATGCCCAGGCGATCGGTGTCGGCCTTCATGTCGTTGTAGTAGCTACGAACCTGCGGGGCGAGCACGATAACGTCGTACTGATCCATGATGGCAGTGTGCTGGCCATAAGCGCCGGCAGAGGAAGCGATGTTCTCTCCGGTCTGCGCAGCACCTTCCTTGATGGCGTTGGCAAGCATGGCAGAGGTGCCGGCGCCGGCGCACAGGACGAGGACCTTCAGGCCATCGACATCCTTCTTGGCGGATGCGTCGGCGGCAGGCTCGGGCTGATCGGCGACAGGCTTGCTGTCGGCGGCAGCGGCGGTCGGCTCGACGGAAGCGGTGGCCTGCTCGACAGCGGGCGCAGAGGCGTTGGCGGCGACGGCAGCGACACTATCGGACTCGAGACCCAGCTCGGCGGCGCGCTCGGCCTCCTGGTCGCAGAGCAGCTTATCGTATGCCTTCAAGAACGGCAGGTAGATGATGGCGTCCAGCAAGATAATGATCGCGACAAACACCAGGGCGATAAGCTGGAAGTTCGTGGTGATGAAGATGCCGATGGGGGCAGGGGTGGCCCAAGGCACCACGAAGGAGAAGCCGTTCATGCCCACGTTATCGATAAAGAACTTGGCAACACTTACGTTGACGCAGCCGGCGGCAACAAAGGGGACGAGCATGTAGGGGTTAAGGATCATCGGCGCGCCAAAGAGCAGCGGTTCGTTGACGGCGAAGGCAACAGGAACAATCGAGGCCTTACCGACGGCTTTGAGCTGCTTGGACTTCATAAAGAGAATCAGCAGAAGCGGCACGATGAACGTGGCGCCGGTGCCGCCGAACTCACCTACGAGCGACATGTTAAAGGTGAGGGAATGGGCGGGGTGGCCGCCTGCCAGCAGAACCTGCAGGTTCTCGGCCTGGTTGGCAAGACGGATGGGGTCGATGCCCGGCTGGACGATCGAGGGGCCGTGGACGCCGATGAACCAGAAGAACGCGGTGGCTGCCTGGATAAGGATAAGACCAGGATAGGTTTCTGCAGCGGTAAAGAGCGGGGAGAGCAGTTTGATAAGCAGCTCGGAGAACGGAACGCCCATGAGGTTGCGCACGACGACATCGATGATGCCGCAGATGATGACGGCGCCGCCAAAGGGGATGATGTCGCGGAAGTTCTGAGCGATGGCGCCCGGGACCTCCTTGGGCAGCTTAATGGTCAGATCGCGCGAGACGCAGAATTTGTAGACCCACACGGTGATGAACGCGGCGATATAGGCCGAGAACAGACCGCGCGTGCCCATGCTGGTGCAATCGAAGACCGAAAGCTCGGAGCCGTTGAACTTGGTGGTGAACTGCGTGACCGCGAGCAGCAGCATGCTGCACTGGGCGGCCACCATGGTGGAACCGTCGTTGAGCACTTTGCCGGCGGGCATACGACGGTTCATGGATGCCGTGAAGTTCTTGGCAGTGGTGCCGGCAACCATGATGCCCATGACGCCCATGGTGAAGTTGTAGAGCTTGTTGCACCAGTCGATGAGCGGCTGGGGCAGCGTGATGCCGACTACGCCGGGAAGCGTGGCGATCAGCAGAAAGATCGAAGAGGTGAGGACGATGGGCATGCACCCAAGGAATCCGTCCTTAATAGCCTGGAGGTAGATGTTCCTCGAGATCTTCTCAAAGAACGGCTGATGCTTTTCGAGCATCTTTACGATGGCGTCCATAAAGCTCCTTTGCTACTTGATGCGCGATGCATGTGGATGGAACTGGTCGTCGATGGATGGTCAGGACTGCCCGGAAACCTTCCTGATTAAGGAAGGCATTGCGGAATGACAACGTTGTCATTTCGTTAATGACAACGTAAGACTTTTTTGGAAGAGCAACAAGGATTTACAGGTGAACGGTCGATATCGTCCGATAAACGGCTGATTTTTCAGTCGGGCAGGTAGTGTATGCTAGAACGCAAAAACAAGCGATGTAAAACCGACTGGAGAAGCAGTGGCAACGATGGACAAGAAAAATGTCTCAATGAACGACGTGGCGATTGCTGCGGGTGTTTCTCTCAAGACGGTGTCGCGCGTGATCAACGAGCCCGATAGCGTGCGCGAGTCGACACGCGATAAGGTCCATTCCGCAATGGAGGCGCTCGGGTTTCGAACCAACTTTGCCGCGCGTTCGCTCAAATTGGGTCGTTACGGGTGCATCGGCGTGGTGCTGTTCCACTTGTCGGGCGGTGCCGTGGACATGATTGACGGTATCGCCGATGCCGCCGAAGAACGCGGTTTTGCGCTTACGATGATTAAGAAGCGCGCGGGGGAGAAGATGACCCTTGCCGAAGCGGCGCGTAGGATGTCGCAACTGCCTGTTGATGGCATGATCTTCAACCTGCGTCAGATGGTCGATGACTTTGATACCTTTGAGGCACCGAAGGACCTCAAGACGGTGATTATCACGCCGATGGAGCATCCTACCTGCTCTACCGTTAGTGACGATCAAGAGGGTGGTGCGCGCATGGCGTGCGAGTACTTCTTAAATCGTGGGCACAAGAACGTATACTTCGTCTCTGGTAAGAAAGAGTCGCTGTCGAGCCAGTGTCGTATGAAAGGTTGGCGTGCGGCACTCGAGGCGCGTGGCATTGAGCCGCCCGAGCCTCTGCAAGGCGATTGGAATGCGGATAGTGGCTATGCCGCGGGCCTTGTGCTTGCCGATAAACCCGATTGTACGGCGGTCCTCGCTGCTAACGACTGCATGGCAAACGGCGTGATGATGGCTCTACGTGACAAGGGTCTGAGTGTGCCCGACGACGTGTCCGTGATCGGCTTCGACGATGAGCTCTACAAGACGATTCCCAACTCGATTCTGACGTCGGTGAAGTTTCGCCACCGCGAGCTGGGCATCCGTGCGCTTAACGAGGTCGTCGCAGGTCTGGAAGCCCCGAGCTCCAGAAGCCGTACGCTTGTCTCGGGTGTGTTGGTCGAGCGTTCCAGCGTAAAGGACCTGCGGGCGTAGACGTGCTCGGCCTATTCCGTTTGTCTCGATCTGTAACAACTAGACGGTCAAAAGTGGTCTACATGTTACAGATTGAGATTTTCGGCTTGGCCTGTGCGTTCATCTCGATCTGTAACAGCTAGGACCGAAAAACTCGGCTAGATGTTACAGATTGAGATGAACAGGAGGACGGGTGCGGTCTAAACAAAATGGCCCGCGCATCACGCATCGATGCACGGGCCATTTTTTTCTGCGAGCGGCAGGTGGCGTCAGCGTCTTATGCCTCGAGGTTTTCCTCGATCCAGGCGACGGCACCCTTGGGATCCTTAGTGAGGTCGATGTACTGTTTGCCCTTGGGCGACAGCAGCGTGATGCCCAGGCGGTCGGTGTCGGCCTTCATCTCGTTGTAATAGGTGCGAACCTGCGGAGCCAGGACGATGACGTTGTACTGGTCCATGATGGCGTAGTGACTGCCGTAGGCACCGGCGTTGGCGGTAATGTCGATGCCCAGCTCGTCGGCGCCTTCCTTAAGCGCGTTGGCGAGCAGTGCAGAGGTGCCGGCGCCAGCGCACAGAACCAGAACCCTCAGATCCTTGCCCTTAAGGGCGGACGGAGCTGCGGAGGCCTCAGTGGCAGAAGCGGTCTCGACAACAGGAGCCTCAACGGCGGGGGCGTCAGCGGTCTTGACGGTCTTGGTCTCCTCGGCCTCTTCTTCGGCCAGGGTCTCGGCCTCCTGCTTGCACAGGACGTTGTCGTAGGCCTTGCAGAACGGGTAGTAGATCAAGAAGTCAACGACCAGCAGGACGACAACCAGGACCAGAGAGATCGGCTGGAAGTTGGTGTCGATGAAGGTGCCGATCGGTCCGGGGAGTGCCCACGGCATGGCATAGATAAAGCCGTTCATGCCCAAAAAGTCGATGAAGAACTTACCAATGAGGACGTTGGCCACGGGGGCAAACAGGAACGGGATCAGGAAGTACGGGTTGAGGATGATGGGCGCGGCGAACAGCAGCGGCTCGTTGACGGCGAACATCACGGGTACGACAGAGGCTTTGCCGACGGCCTTGAGCTGCTTGGAGCGCATAAAGAGCAGGAAGATGATCGGGACAATGAACGTGGCGCCGGTGCCGCCGAGTTCGCCGATGTAGTTACCGAAGTTCTCGGTCAGGGCGAGGGCGGGGTGACCGCCGGCCTGCAGCGTGGCGAGATTGGTGGTGATGTTGCCAAACAGCGCGGCGTTGAGGGCAGGCTTAACGACCGAGGGGCCGTGGATGCCCATGAACCAGAACAGCGGGATCATGAACCAGATGAGGGCAAGGCCGGCGTAGGAATCGGCAGCGGCGAACAGCGGGCTCACCAGCGTGGAGATGACGTTGGCAAACGGGACGGCCAAGCAGGTGCGGCAGATAACGTCGATGACGGCGACAAACAGGATGGAGAAGCTGAAGGCGAAGATGTCGCGGAAGTTCTGGGCGATGGCGCCGGGGACTTCTTTGGGCAGCTTGATGGTGATGTCTCGCTTAATGCAGAAGGCATAGATGTTGACCGTGGCAAATGCGGCGACAAAGGAGCTCAGCAGGCCCTTGGTGCCCATGTTGTCGGTAAAGAACACCGAGACATCGGCGCCGTCGATCTTGGCACTCGTCTGGGTAACGGCCAAGATGAGCATAGCGCACATGGCGGCGACCATGGTGCTCGTGGCGTTGATGGCCTTGCCGGCAGGCATGCGGCGGTTCTTGGAGCCGGTCAGCGCGCTTGCGGTGGTGCCGGCGACCATGATGCCCACGACGCCCATCGTGAAGTTGTAAACCTTGTTGCAGAAGTTCACGACGTCGACGTTCCACCAGTCGGGCAGCGTAAAGCCGCCGACCGTGGCGACAACGCCCGGCAGGGTCGAAATAAGCAGGAAGACAGAAGAAGACAGGATGATGGGCATTGCTGCCAAAAAGCCGTCTTTAATGGCCTGAAGGTAGATGTTCTTAGAGACCTTGTCGAAGTACGGCTGACCTTTCTCCAAGAACTTAACGATCGATTCCATAGTTCACGCTCCTCTTTGCATGAAATCTTAATGGCATGGACGTTGAAAACCTATATGGTCTCCCGCTTGCTAAAAGCCCGGGTGCAGGCGGGGTCGGTCCCAGGGGGAGAGAGGGGAGCGGCTGGGTTTGTATCGCATGGGGCCGCTCCCCCTCGGGGGAAAGCGAGGCGATGCGCTACTGCGCGTCCGCCATAGTGTCGGCGAGCTCCTTGTACCAGAGTGCCGACTGCTTGATGTAGCGTTTTTGCGTGTCGAAGTCGATGTAGAACAGGCCGTAGCGCTTGTTATAGCCATTGGCCCACGAGAACTGGTCCTGCAGGCTCCAGATAAAGTAGCCCTGGACGTCGACGCCCTCGGCACGCGCCTGGAGCACCTTCTCCATGTGCTGGTCGACAAAGTCGATGCGCTCGGGATCGGCGACGATGCCGTTTGCGTCGGGCTCGGGGTCCTTGTGGCCCAGGCCGTTTTCGGTGATATAGATGACGGGGAGGTTGGGATAGGTGGCGCTGATGTGCTTGAGCGTGTCGTAGAGGCCTTGCGGGTAGATGAGCCAATCCCAGTCGGTGGTGGGGATACCCGGCATATCGACCTGCTGCCCGACGCCCTTAAACTTAAAGCACGAGGTGCCCTTGTCTCCGGTGCCGTTAAAGCTGTTGGTGGACTCGCCATCGTAGGCGGCGATAAACGCCGACTGATAGTAGTTGAGGCCGAACATATCGTTGCGGGGCGCCGCCTTGGCGAGCTCCTCCATGTCGCTGTCCTCAACCGTAAGCGTGGCGTTGTTGGCACGCAGAATCTCGTTGATGAGTGAGAGGGTGCGCGCGGAGTAGTGACCCAGGAAGGCGCCGTCCATGATGAAGTCGGTGTAGAAGGCGTTGTACAGGTCGGCGGCGTGCTGGTCGGCGGGCGAGTCTGTGGCAGGATATGCCGGCGTCAGGACGTTGACCATGCCAATGCGTCCGCCCAGGTGCTCGGTCTCGTCAAGATCCTTATACAGGTTGACGGCGCGGGCGTGGGCAACGAGCTCGTTGTGCTGGCTCTGGATGCCGCTCGTCACATCAAAGTGATGGTTGGGCGGGAAGTTGCCTTGGATGTATTGGGAGTGCGAGAGGCTGATGAGCTCGTTGATGGTGAACCAATTCTTGACCTCGCGGAACTCGCGGAAGCAGAACTCGGCATAGCGCACATAGGCGTCGACGGTCTTGCGGTTGAGCCAGTCGCCCTGGTTGAACAGGGCGGCGGGGGAGTCAAAGTGATGCAGGGACACATAGGGCTCGACGCCATACTTTTTGCAGCAGGCGAACAGCTCGTGGTAGTGCTTAACGCCCTCGGCGAGGGGCTCGGCATCGTCGCCGTTGGGGAAGATGCGGGTCCAGGCGATGGACACACGGATGGCGTTGAGTCCATGCTCGGCAGAAAGGCGGATATCCTCCTCGTAGCGGTTGTAGAAATCACTGGCCGGGTCGGGCAAAAAGCGACCCTGGGCGACAAGGTAATCGTCCCACATGGTCTTACCCTTGCCTGCCACCTTCGTGGAACCTTCCGTTTGGTACGCGGCGGTTGCGGCGCCCCAAACAAAGCCCTTCGGCAGCTGCTGTACGCGGTTTAGCAAAGACATATGCATACACCCTCTCGTCTCGCTGTTCGATATTGTGCGTTTGCGCTCAGGAGGCTCCCTGGTTAGCGTTCAGCGGTGAAAAAGCCCGATAAACACTATCTTAAAATGATTAGAACCAAAATGAGCACGTGAACATTTGACAATGAGCACGTTAACATCCGGCTGGGATGTATAGAAACAAAACAACTTCAAACAGCCGCGAACGGTTGTATTTGTTCGGTAAGCGGTTTTGATTGACAGAAGTTTTCATGTTGTGGTATATGGCTCGGGTATCATGAGCACGTTATCAATGTATGTACGATGCACCATGGGCGCGGGGAATAGTTGGGAAGCAGGTTAGCGTGGAAGGCATGGCTCAGCAGACAAGGAATGGTCATTCGGCGAGCGCGGCAGAGGTTGCGGCGCTCGCTGGCGTGAGCCGCCAGACTGTGTCTCGCGTGGTCAACGGTATGCCCAACGTGACGGAAAAGACGCGCAAGCGTGTGCTGGCCGCCATGGAAGAGCTGGGCTTTCGTCCCAATTTTGCTGGAGCGGCGTTGCGCGGCGGGTCGTATCGTTCTATTGGCCTGTGCATGTACAACATCACACGTGTCGGTAACCTGGCGACGCTCGAGGGTATCATGCAAGCGGCGCGCGAGCACGATTTTGCCGTCACTATGATCGAGATGGGCGGCGACAAGCCCTATACACTTGCCGATGCCTCGCGCCGCATGGTCGAGCGACCCGTCGACGGCATGATTCTCAACATGAACCGCATGGCTCCCGATTTTGAGGAGTTTGTTCCCCAGCCGGGAGTGCGAACGGTCATCCTGTCCATGTATGCGCATCCGCGCTGCACGACGATCGACTCCGACCAGTATGGTTCGTGCGAGCTGTTGACCAATTATCTGCTGGAACATGGTCACTCGAATATGCGGTTTGTGGCGGGTCCGGAAAACTCGATTTCCTCGCGTTTTCGTGAGGCCGGTTGGCGCGATACGCTGGGTCGTGCTCATGTCGATGCCGCTCCGATGCTGCGTGGCGATTGGAGTGCGGACAGTGGGTACGCCATGGGCGAGCGGATTGCGGCGGAGGTGCTTGCCGGCGGGTCGCAGGCGCCGACTGCCGTGCTTGCGGCAAATGACCAGATGGCGCTGGGCGTTATCGCCGCGCTCGAGAACGCGGGCCTGTCCGTGCCCGACGACGTGAGCGTGGTTGGTATCGACGACGCACTCGAGGGACTTGTTCCTCACAATCGGCTGACGACGCTGCGATTTGATTTGCGCGGTGTCGGTAAGCTTGCGTTTGAGGCGGCGATTGGAGAGAGCTCGTCTATCGAGGCGATTCATGTGCCGAGTACGCTGGTCGAACGCTCGACTGTTAGGGACATACGGGGTTAGGTCCTACTCCGTTTGTCTCGATTTGTAACAGGTAGACGGTCAAAAGCGGGCTACGTGTTACAGATTTAGATTCTTCGGAAAGAGCAATCCTGTTCGTCTCAATCTGTAACAGCTAGGACCAAAAAACTCGGCTAGATGTTACAGATCGAGACAAACGGCTCCCGACCAGCCCAAAAACAAAAGACCGGGGGCGGCGCGCCGTGTGACGTGCCGCCCCCGGCTGAGAAATGGGGACAGGTTATGTGAGCGGGCAACCCCGCCAGTCACTAGTCCAGACGACGGGTCTGCGCCACGTGCTTGTACCAGTAGGCGCTTGCCTTGGGAGTGCGCTTCTGGGTCTCGAAGTCTACGTAGAAGAAGCCGTAACGCTTGTTGTAGCCATTGGTCCAGGAGAACTGATCCTGCAGGCTCCACAGGAAGTAGCCGCCCACGTTGACACCCACCTCCATGGCCTTGAGCAGCCAGCGCAGGTGCTGCTCGATGTAGTCGATGCGCGGCTGGTCGTCCACAAAACCGTCCTTGTAGGGGTCCTTGTAGCCCATGCCGTTTTCGGTGATGAAGATCTGCTTGTAGTTGGGGTAGTGCTGCTTAATGTAGACGAGCAGATCGAACAGGCCCTCGGGATAGATGATCCAGTCCCAGTCGGTGGTGGGGATGCCGGGCTTGTTCACGTGCTCGCCAATGCCCTTAACGCGCCAACGGCCAGTGCCCTTCTCGCCCGTACCGTTGTGGTGCAGGTCGTTCTCGCCGTCGTAAGCCTTCAAGAAGCGGCACTGGTAGTTGTTAACGCCCAGGTAGTCGTTGTAGAGCGCGGCCTCGCGCATAATCTCGAGGTCCTCGTCCAGGATCTCGATGGTGCCGCCCGAGACGGCAGCCAGGCGGTTGGCGCACTCGAGGGTGTCGGGGGCATAGTCGCCGCGGAAGGTGGCGTCGAGCAGAAACTGGTTCTGCAGCACGTGCTCGTTGTTGGTGGCCTTGATGTCGGCGGGGTCGTTCTCGTTGAGCGGATACTTAAACTCCAACGACTGGATGACGCCGATCTTGCCCTTAAAACCGCCGTTGTGGAAGGCCAGCACGGCCTTGGCGTGGGCGAGCATCATGTTGTGCTCGCACTGGAAGGCCTCGGCCAGATGCGCCTTGACGCCACCGGGGAAGGTGCCCTCGATGTAGGTGTTGGAGGCGTCGGCCCAGATCTCGTTAAAGGTGAACCAGTAGGTCACCTGGTCGGCGTACTCCTTAAAGCAGAAGGTGGCAAAGTCCACAAAGGCGTCGATGGTCTCGCGGTTGAGGAAGTCGCCCTTCTCAAAGAGGGGAAGCGGCGTGTCAAAGTGATGCAGCGTGACGAACGGCTCAACGTGGTGCTTGTGGCACTCGGCGAAGAGATCGTGGTAGAACTGGACGCCCTCGGGGTTGATTTCGCCGGTGCCGTTGGGGAAGATGCGGCTCCAGGCGATGGAGAGGCGAATGCCGTTGATGCCGAACTCCTCGCACAGCTCCAGGTCGACGGGGTACTGGTTGTAGAAGTCCGAAGCGGGATCGGGGGAGAAGCGCCCCTGGGCCTCCAGAAAGTCGTCCCAGGCAACCTTGCCCTTACCGTGAGTGCGGGTCTCGCCCTCTACCTGGTAGGCAGCGGTGGCGCCGCCAAAGACAAAGTCCTCGGGAAACTGCGCGGGCGGGTTGGTGACGCTAGCAGGATTAACGGACATGATGATCCAATCGTCTAAATCGAAGGGCCAGCCGGTCTTGGATGGTCGGCTGGCCCTGGGCGTTACTTACTTCGAAAGTTGCTCACTCACGAAGGCGAGAGACTTGTCGCCGTTCTGGGAGAGCTCGATGTACTGCTTGCCACGGCAGGCGACGCACTTGTTGCCCACGCGCTCACAGTCCTTCTGCAGGTCGGCCAGGTAGCTTGCGGCCTGCGGGGCCAGGACGACCAGGTCAAAGTCGGGGAGCATGTCCACGTGGTTGCCATAGGCCTCGGCAGCGGTCTCGAGGTTAATGCCGCGCTCCTTGGCGGCCTTGGCCAGCGCGTTGGCGAGCAGGCCCGAGGTTCCGCCGCCCTGGCAGAGCACGAGCACGCGCTTGCCGTTGAGGTCGCTGGCGGTCGTTGTCTCGGCAGCGGGTGCTGCGGAAGCGGCGGGGGAGTCGGCCTTCACGGCCTCGACAGCAGCGCCGGCGGCAACGCTCTTGGCGTCAGCCTTGCCCTGGAAGGCATCGTTGAGCTTGGCGGCCTTCTCGGCGTTCTTGGCGGCGAGCTCCTCCTGGGAGATCTCGGCCTCCTCGGCGCACTTCTGGGCGTCATAGGCACGGAAGAACGGGTAGTACAGAACGAAGTCGACGACCAGGATAAGGGCGAGCATCACAAAGGCGAGCGGCTGGAAGCCCAGGCCCATGATGGTGCCGATGGGGCCGGGGACGGTCCAGGGCAGGGTGTACATAAAGCCGTTCATGCCCAAGAAGTCGATAAAGATCTTGAGGATCCAGATGTTGGCGATCGGGGCAAAGACAAACGGGACAAAGAAGACGGGGTTGAGCACGATGGGCGCGGCGAACAGCAGCGGTTCGTTGACGGCGAAGCAGACGGGGACGATGGCGGCCTTACCGACGGCGCGCATCTCCTGGGACTTGGCCAGGAAGCAGAACATAAAGACCAGGACGAGCGTGGCGCCGGTGCCGCCCATGCAGACGACGAAGTACTGGGCACCCTGGGTCAGGACAGCGGAAGCGTGCTGGCCGGCCTGGAACGCAGCCAGGTTGTCCGTCATGTTGGCAACGAGGGCGGCGGCGATGGCGGGCTCGACGATCGAGGGGCCGTGGACGCCCACGAACCAAAAGAGGCTCATGGCGCCGTAAATCACAGCGAGGCCGATATAGCCGTCGGCAGCGGTGAACAGGGGCTGGAACACCTGGATGACGCCCTGGGCAAAGCAGAAGCCAAAAGCAGCGCGGAAGACGATGTCAAAAACCCAAAAGACGGTGATGCAGACGGAGAAGGGGATGATGTCCTTGAAGGTCTGCGAGATGTTGGGCGGAACCTGCTCGGGCATCTTGACGGTGATGTTGCGCTTAATGAAGAACTTGTAGATGATGCCGGTCACAAACGCAGCGATGAAGGCGGTCAGCAGGCCCTTGGAACCAAGGTAGGTAGTGTTGAAACCGCTGGCGGCGTCCGTGGCGATCGTGTCGCTCGAAAGGAGCAAGAAGCCGATGATGGCCGCGCACATGCATGAGATAAAGTTAATCTGGTTATTCTTGGGCAGGTCGCGGTTCTGAGCGTCGGCGAAGTGCTTGGCCGTGGTGGCGGCGCAGGCGATGGCCAGGATGCCCATGGAGTAGTTGTAGCACTTCCACAGGGCGTTGTTGATGTCATCGGGCCAGTAGAAACCCCAGATGTTGGGGACCGAGGCTACCAGGCAGAAGATGGACGAGAAGATGATGATGGGGATGACGGAGATAAAGCCGTCGCGGATCGCCTTGAGGTACTTGTTGCGGGCGATCGCGTTGAAAAAGGGCTGGCCCTTTTCGATGATGGCGATGAGTTGCTCCATGCAATGCTCCTAAGAGTCGGTGGGTTAGCAACGATGGTAGCTTTTGGCGTTCAGTTGCCAAAATGTTGACGTTGCCATTTTGCGACACAAAAAAGACGCGAACCGGTGGTTCCTGTGCCTGCGAACCGTCGATTCCTTATGTGTAAACGTTTGAGCCGCCCGGTGGCTCTGTGTTTGCGCAATGGCAACGTTAACATTTGGGCGCCAAAAGCCGTTTGGGGAAGCAAAAATGTCGGTGAACGGTAGGTTTTGGGTGGTGAGCGTATGGTGGGGGAGGCGTTGGATATACTTGAAGGCGTTTCATTTGACTGCGTAGGGTGCCGCTAATGGCATCGTTGACATAGAAAGATCGACCTATGGCCGCTGTTAAAAAATCGGTTTCCGTTAAGGACGTGGCGCGCCTCGCGGGTGTCTCGGAGCAGACGGTCTCGCGCACCGTGCACGATTCGCCCAGCGTGCGCCCCGAGACCAAGGAGCGCGTGCGTGCCGCCATGCGCGAGCTGGGGTATCGCCCAAACTTTGCCGGTCGATCGCTGCGCCGCGGTAAGTTTAAGACCGTCGGCGTCGCCATGTTCAACATTACCGGTACCGGCAACCTCGACCGTATGGAGGGCTTTGCCGCCGCGGCCGACAAACATGGCTATGCCATCACCCTCACTAAAGTAGACGGGCATCCGTATACCCTCGAGGGCGCATCGTCGCGCATGAGCGCACTGCCGGTGGACGGTATGGTTGTGATCATGAATCGCATGCCGGCGGACTTTGGCACTTTTGAGCCGCTGCCCGGCATGCAGACGGTGCTCGTTACGATGTTGGAACACCCGCTCTGTTCTACGGTCGATAACGACCAGTTCGATTGCTCGCGCCAGGTGGTCGAGTACTTGCTGGGGCGGGGGCACAAAACCGTGCACTTTATCTCGTGTCCCGAGCGCTCGCTTTCGGGCATGCGACGCGAGGAAGGCTGGCGCGAGACATTGCGCGCGCATGGCATTGAGCCACCGCAGCTCGTGCGCGGTGACTGGACGGCGCAGAGTGGATATGCTGCCGGCCAGGTGCTTGCGGATGATCCGACCTGCACGGCCATTTATGCCTCCAACGACGCCATGGCCTACGGCTGCATCCGCGGGCTGGAGTCGCGCGGGAAGTGCGTGCCCCAGGACGTGAGCGTGGTGGGTGTTGACGATAGTCTGGGCGATATCGTGCCCGATCGTCGCCTGACCACGGTGCGCTTTGACAACAAGCGCGTCGGCGTGTGGGCGGTCGACAAGATTGCCGGCGCCGAGGGCGTTGAACCCGGTGTGGAGCACATGCTGTTTCCGGGCGTACTCGTCGAGGGCGATACGGTGCGCGATTGGCGCTAGGGCACGGGCCTGTTTGGGTTTCCGCTAATTGTGTTCGATATTGTTCAGATTGGTTTAAAAACCGTTCACGGGCGAAAAGTGACCGTTCATAGCTTGAAATTACGTTTTGCGCTGTTCTTTTTTGTTTGAATGTTAATGTTTCTGCCATACAGAACGCAGCGCGTATGCCCGGACGCGATGCTCTCCATTGGTTCATATGTGAAAGGAACGCAATATGGCAACCAAAGAAGAAATCTCGATGGTTGGATTCGAGATTGTCGCATACGCAGGTGACGCCCAGACCGATCTGCTTGCAGCGCTCGATGCTGCTCGCGAGGGTGACTTTGAGAAGGCCGAGCAGCTGCACAAGGATGCCAGCGATGCGCTCATCGGTGCCCACGACACGCAGACCAAGCTGCTTTCGCAGGAGGCCGGCGGTGGCGAGATGGAGATGACCTTCATCATGGCTCACGCTCAGGACACCCTCATGACCACTATGATCCTGGAGAAGCAGGCCCGCTTTACCATCGATGCCTACAAGCGCATCGCCGAGCTCGAGGCCAAGCTCGCCTAACGAGCCCTCACAACCAAGTCCCCTTCCATAAGCCCTGCCGCTATCCGCAGCAGGGCTTTTTCTGTCCTCCTCCAAGTTGCGGTGAAATAGGGACTGAATAGGGGCTGACGGGCGCAAAACAATCCCTATTCCACCGCAACTCATCCGGAGGTAGTCATTGGGGACAGTCTTGGTGCGCACCGTTGTCCTCCCGTTCGATTTTTGCTCGGTGGGTATACTTCCTTTCGCATTAAACGCCGGACTGAGGAGGTATCCAAATGCCGGATAACGGGTCAATACAAAAAAGAGGCGCACACGAGATGGCTCATGGGCGTCCTGTCCAGATAACCGAGCACACGACGGTAACCGAGCTGCAGCCCAGCCTGTCCGATGTCGTGTGCGCAAACAAAAAGCTGCAGATTGGCTTTATCGTTGCGCTCGTGGTCCTGGCGCTGCTGTCGGGCTTTGTAGCTCGTCCGCATTTCGCCGATACCAAAACTTGGGACTCCACCATCGAGGTCATCGATCAAAAGAAGGGTAATGTACTGGCGCTCACGACCTCGTGCGTGGCGCTGTCTGCGGGCATTACCGCGCTGCCGGGTGATACGGGAACGCCGGTTGCCGAACAGCTCGCGCAGCTTTCAGGAAACTTGGGTATCGTGCTTGCCGTGCTCTACCTCGAGAAATACCTGCTAACCATTTTCTGGTCGGTTGGCCTGGGCATCTTAATCCCGTTTGCGTTGGTGCTCTTTGCGGTGTCGCTCGGTATTCACGGGCGCTGGAGCACGAGCGCTGTCCTGCGCCGTGTGGCGACGCGCGTGCTGGTGGTTGCCGTGATCGGCATGGCGCTCGTGCCCGCGAGCGTATGGGTGTCGCAGAAGGTCGATGAAACGTATCGCGTAAGTATTGAGCAAGCTGAGCAAAAGGCTGCGGACGCTGCGGACGCGGCCGACACCACGGACAAGTCAGCCGAGACCAGCTCAAAATCGAACAAGAAAAAATCCGAGGCCACGGAGTCCAAAAACGTGCTCGAGCAGTTGACTGATGGGGCATCGAGCCTTGTTACGTCGGTGACCAGCGGCGCCAAGCAGATGACCGATGAGATTGTGCGGCAGGTGACCGATCTGATTGAAGGCGTCATCGTGATGATCGTGACCTCGTGCGTTATCCCGCTGCTGGTGCTCGTGGCGTTCCTGTGGCTGGGACACGTGCTGCTGGGGATCGATATTTCCGGCCCGGCGAACTATTTGACAGGCCGCTTTCTGAGTGCTCCGTCCAAGCACGCCAAAAAGGGTGGGCAGTCCGAGTAGCTAAAACAGCTGTATATACCGGGGAATACCGCCGAAGGGCGGCCGAGACACGTTCTTGGCCGCCCTTTTGTTTGTTGAACACATGGTCGCTACGTCCGCGCCCGGCTCAAACGGTCAGCAATCATCCGTGAACGATATTTGTTCAAAAAAGAACAAAGATAAACAAATAGTTGTTGCAGTTACTGTTCGAATGTGTTCAAATAAACATGAACAGTGAAGAACCGCACATTCAGATGCCCGGACCTGAACGCGATTCAACACTTCCAAACAGAAACTACGCACCTGCGTATCTCTCAAGGAGGATGTCATGAGGGTTGTAATCGCTTCCGATGCCGACGGTATGTCGATGAAGGAGTCCATCAAGGAGATGCTCATCGCCGACGGTCACGAGGTCGTCGACTATTCCGAGACCCCTGCCGCGGACTTTGTCGATTCCGCGACCGCCGTTGCCAAGGACCTGCTGGAGCACAAGGATTCCCAGGGCTTCGCATTCGATAAGTACGGCGTCGGCTCCTATATGGCCGCCGTCAAGATCAAGGGCATGGTCGTCGCCAACATTTCCGACGAGCGTTCCGCTTACATGACCCGCGAGCACAACGGCTCGCGCATGGTCACCATGGGCCCGGGCGTTGTGGGCACCGAGGTCGCTAAGAAGATCGCCCGTGAGTTCCTGCGTGCCCAGTACGCCGGCGGCCGTCACCAGATCCGTGTCGACATGCTCAACAAGATGGCCTAACGAGAGCCACCGAGAACTCGAACTTCTACCTCAACTTGTGAATTCAGACGAAAGGACGTTCTGATGAAGAAGACCATCGCAATCGGTTGCGACCATATCGTTACGGACGAGAAGATCTATCTGGCCGACCGCCTGGAGCAGGCTGGCTACAAGGTGCTCGACTGCGGCACCTACAGCCACACCCGTACGCACTATCCCATCTACGGTAAGGCCGTGGGCGAGGCTGTCGCCAGCGGCAAGGCCGATTTTGGCGTGGCCCTGTGCGGCACCGGCATCGGCATCACCAACGCCGTCAACAAGGTTCCCGGCGCCCGCTGCGCCCTGGTCCGCGATATGACCTCTGCCCTGTATGCCCGTCGCGAGCTCAACGCCAACATCGTGGGCTTTGGCGGCAAGATTACCGGCGAGTTCCTGATGGCCGATATCATGCTTGCCTTCCTGGAGGAGCCCTACGAGAAGACCCCCGAGCACGATGCCCTGATCGCCAAGATCGATGCCTGCAACAAGGCCGACGCCGAGGCTCAGGCTGACCCGCACTTCTTTGACGAGTTCCTCGAGAAGTGGGACCGCGGCGAATACCACGACTAATTAGGTTCCGGCGTTCTGCCGAACGCCGGACCGGCCGG
>CAJMPE010000010.1 GCA_905215275.1 uncultured bacterium
GCTGGAGCCGGACTTGTGGCCGGCAAGACCACCAGGGCCGAGTGCGGACAGACGGCGCTTGTGGGTCAGACCGGTCAGGGGGTTCGCCTGGTCCATGAACTGCGAGAGCTGCGAGGAACCGAAGAACTCCTTGATGGAGGCCACGATCGGGCGGATGTTGATGAGCGACTGCGGGGTGATCTCGTCGATGTCCTGGGAGCTCATGCGCTCACGGACGACGCGCTCCATACGGCTCATGCCGATACGGAACTGGTTGGCGACGAGCTCGCCGACGGTACGGATGCGGCGGTTGCCGAAGTGGTCGATGTCGTCGACCTTGAAGCCCTGCTCGCCGGCAGCGAGGGACAGGAGGTAGCGCAGCGTCGCGACGATATCCTCGTCGGTGAGCACCGTGACCTCTTCCTCGGTGGTGAGGTTGAGCTTCTTGTTGACCTTGTAACGACCGACGCGGGCCAGATCGTAGCGCTGCGGGTTGAAGAGCAGGCCCTCAAGCAGGCTGCGGGAAGCGTCCACGGTGGGGGGCTCGCCCGGGCGCAGGCGACGGTAGATCTCGATGAGGGCGTCCTCGCGGGTGAGGGCGGTGTCGCGCTCCAGGGTGCGCTTGATCACATCGGAGTTGCCGAGCAGCTCGATGATGTCGTCGTTGGTGACGGCGATGCCAAGGGCGCGCAGGAACATCGTGGCGCTCTGCTTGCGCTTACGGTCGATGGAGACCATGAGCTGGTCGCGCTTGTCGACCTCAAACTCAAGCCAGGCACCGCGGGACGGGATGATCTGGGCCTTGTAGATCTGCTTGCCCGAATCCATCTCGGAGCTGTAGTACACGCCCGGGGAGCGGACGAGCTGCGAGACGACGATACGCTCGGTACCGTTGATGATGAAGGTGCCCTGATCAGTCATCATGGGGAAGTCGCCCATGAAGACGAGCTGCTCCTTGATCTCGCCGGTCTCCTTGTTGGTGAGACGGACGTCGGTCAGAAGCGGAGCCTGATAGGTCATATCCTTCTCGCGGCACTCCTCAACGGTGTGCGCGGGGTCGCCGAACTGATGCTCGCCGAAGGTAACCTCGAGAACATGGTTCTGGCTCTGGATGGGGCTGGATTCCTTGAACGCCTCACGAAGGCCCTCGTCCTTAAAACGCTCAAAGGATTCCCTTTGAACAGAGATAAGGTTGGGGAGCTCCATGGCCTCCGGGATTTTCCCGAAGCTGACGCGCTTGCGCTCAGTGGCAGTGTATGCGTAGGTCACCAGGTTTTTCCTCCTTCACGGAAATGCTCGGTGGGTTGGCGAGGCATAGCTTCGCCAGTTATCGCAACCTAATAGTTTATCAGGTACCGACCGTTGGGCAAGAAAAGCCTTGACGCGATTGAGTTTTTGGAGTAGCAAAGTTTTTCGATAGAAAAGGTGCAGGTAGATAGCTGTGAATCGAACATCTGTTCATATATTTTCTGTGAACAGAGAGCCAGCAATCGCAACTCTTATAAAAAACGGGCGCGAACCGAGGTCCGCACCCGTAAATATCGTTGCCCGAAGGCTTACTTGCGCATCAAGCCGCCGCGCTCGTCGATGGCGTCCCAGAAGGCGCTGGCAAAGCGAGGATCGCTTGCGGCCATGAGGGCGTTGGTGGCCATCCAGCCAGACGGGGTGCCGGTGTCGTAGCCCGAGAGCGGGTCGATGACGACAGCGTACATGGCCTCGCGGTCGAGCGAGCGGGCCATGGCGTCGGTGAGCTGGATCTCGCCGCCCTTGCCGGCCTGCTGATCGGCGAGCAGGTCCATGACCAGCGGGCTCAGCAGGTAACGACCGACGATGTACAGGTTGGAAGGAGCCGCCTCGGGAGCAGGCTTCTCGACCAGACCGCCGATGCGCCAGACAGCGCCCGGCTCGGCATCGGCAACGCCCTCGGCGCCCTCGAGCGAACCGACGCGCTCGCCGGCGATAACGCCGTAGCGGCTGACTTCCTCGGGCGAGCAAGCAGCGACGGCGATAACCGAAGCGCCACCGTGCTCCTTGGAGACAGCAAGCATCTTGTCGCAGATGTCACGGTTGGGCACAACGTAGTCGCCCAGAAGAACCAGGAAGTTCTCCCCTGCCACAGCATCGGCGGCAGAGCGAATGGCGTGACCGAGGCCCTTGGGCTCGTACTGATAGCGGAAATCGACCGGCATACCGCCAGCGTGGGCGACGGCATCGGCATAGGCGTTCTTGCCGCGCTCGCGCAGCAGGTTCTCGAGCGAACGGTCGGGCTGGAAGTAGCTCAGCAGCTCGGGCTTACCGGGAGAGGTAACGATGATGGCGTCGTCGACCTCCTCGGGGTCGAGCGCCTCCTCAACGACATACTGGATGACCGGCTTGTCGAGTACCGGCAGCATCTCTTTGGGCGTGCACTTAGTGCCAGGCAGAAAACGCGTGCCAAGACCGGCGGCGGGGATGATTGCCTTCATGTTATTCAAGGATCCTTTCGCAGGCGCAGAATGCGCCCTGTGCGTGCGACACGGCGGCCGCAGACCAAATTGCGATACCGAAATATCTTACCGCCGGAGACATACGTCGCCGTAAGGCAAACGCAATTCTTCAGCAGGTCAACGCAAATTATTGCTCGAATGGTGCAATTTTACGCCCCAGCGGTAACGGGATTGGCACGGCGAAGACAACGGTGTTCTGCGTGCCGAGCAATGGGAATGAGGGGCCAAAACAAAAAAGACGGGGCTCGCAATGCGAACCCCGTCTGCAAAGAAATCTGGCGAGAAAGCCTGATTACTTGAGGGTGACAGCAGCGCCAGCAGCCTCGAGCTTCTCCTTGGCAGCCTCGGCGTCCTCCTTCTTGGCACCCTCGAGAACAGCCTTGGGAGCGCCCTCGACGACCTCCTTGGCCTCCTTCAGGCCAAGGTTGGTGAGCTCACGGACGGCCTTGATGACCTGGATCTTGTTGTCGCCGAAGCCCTCGAGCACGACGTCAAACTCGGTCTTCTCCTCGGCCTCAGCAGCGCCCGCAGCGGGAGCCGCGACAGCCATAGCGGCTGCGGAGACCCCGAACTTCTCCTCGATAGCCTTGACGAGCTCGGAAGCCTCGAGAAGGGTCATTTCCTTAAGAGCATCGATGATCTCATCGGTGGTAAGCTTAGCCATTTCTAAGTCCTTTCGGTTTCCGTGCGGATGCACGGAGATCAGTTAAAACACGACGCGAATGCGCCAGGGGTGCGGCGTTGCCGCCGCGGGTGAAAACAGCGACTAGGCCGCCTTCTGCTCGGAGACCTGCTGGATCGAACGAGCGAGACCAGAGGAAACGCCGTTGACGCAGACAGCGATGTCGCGAGCGAAACCGGAGATGAGACCGGCGATCTGGCCGAGAAGCTGATCCTTGGTGGGCAGCTCGGCGATAGCCTTAACATCATCAGCGGAAACGGCCTTGCCGTCGGAGATACCGCCCTTGATCTCAAGGACACCCTTGGACTTAGCGGAGAAGTCCTTAAGGGTCTTAGCGGCCTCGACCGGCTCGGTCTCGTAGAACACATAAGCGACGGGGCCGGCGAGGATCTCGTCGAGCTCGGGCTGCTCCTGGTTCTTGAGGGCGATTTTGACCAGGTTGTTCTTGTAGACCTTCATCTCGGCGCCGCACTCGCGAAGCTGATGACGCAGCTCCTGAGCCTGCTTAACCGTCAGACCGTTGTAGTTGACGACGAACAGACCGGCGTTCTCGGCGATACGGGACTCGATCTCTGCAACCTTGTCGATTTTGTACTGCTGGGGCATGAATTACACCTCCTCGAATTCTTTCCGGGCACGGTCCGCCACAAGAACGTGACGGGGGCATGTCCAAAAAGAAAGCCCCCGCGCTGCATGAGCGACGGGGGCGAGAAGACATATCTACTCGACCACCTCGGCTGGCGGGATATCCCATTAAGCTCGCGGGCGATGCCCGTTTGCACCGGCTGTCTCTGGCAGCGGATTCGTGCGTGAACCGAAAGTATTATGGCGGGGACCCCGGCGTCGGTCAACGGAAAACCGGGCTGCACACAATTCCACCATCCGGCACGCGCCCCACGCATAACCCTTGTGTCGGTGGGCTGATGTGTTGCGTCCCGTTGGGCTATAAGGTTGAAATGAAGGTGGACAGGCGATTTAGGCCTTCGTCCAGATTTTGGTCGGAGACGCAGTAGCTTAGGCGGATGTGGCCTTCGGTTCCGAAGCAGTCGCCCGGGACTAGGGCTACGTTTGCCTCTTTGATGGCTTTGATGCAGAAGGCTTCGCTTGTTAGGCCGAATTGCTTGATGCTGGGGAAGGCGTAGAAGGCTCCTGCGGGCTCTACTACTTCGAGGCCCATGGCGTTTAAGGCTGCGAGCACGCGTTTGCGGCGGGCTCGGTAGACTTCGAGCATGGGGGTGGGGTCGACGGTGAGGGCTCGGGCGGCAGCGTCCATTTCGAAGGAGACGGCGCTCGATACTAGGTATTGATGAGCCTTTGCGATCTCGGCGATGACGGGGGCTGCCGCTGCGAGCCAGCCCAGGCGCCAGCCGGTCATGGCCCAGGGCTTGGAGAAGCTCTCGATGACCACCGTCTGCTCGCGTAGCTCCGGGTGGCGCTGGGCGAAGCGCTCGTAGCCGTCCACATAGACGAGGCGGTTGTATACGTCGTCGCAGACTACGTAGATGCCCGCCTGCTCCGCCACGCGCGCCACGGCGTCGAGCGATGCTGCGTTGAGGATGCAGCCCGTAGGATTGTTGGGCGTGCAGATGACGATGGCCTTGGTCGCCGGCGTCACGCAAGCACGTAGTGCGTCCTCGTCAATCTGGAATTGCGCAG
Organism: uncultured bacterium; assembly: GCA_905215275.1. Lineage (GTDB taxonomy): Bacteria > Actinomycetota > Coriobacteriia > Coriobacteriales > Coriobacteriaceae > Collinsella. The sequence continues at coordinate 4,804 of CAJMPE010000010.1, forward strand.
GCTCCGTATCCAAAAAGACCGCCTGGGCGTGGTTGGCCACGACGATGCTCTCGTACAGGCCAAAGGCCGGCGTGGGGATGATGACCTCGTCGCCGGGGTTGAGCATGGCCATAAACGTAGCCGACAGGGCCTCGGTCGCACCATCGGTCAGGATGACCTCATCGGCGGAAAATGCCAGGCCCGCGTCACCCATATATTTGGACAGTGCCTCGCGCAGGGCGGGACGGCCGTTGTTGGGCGGATAGTGCGTGTCGCCGCGGTCGAGCGAGGCCGTCACCTCGGCGCTAACCACATCGGGCGTGGGAAAATCGGGCTCGCCAAGCGCAAGCGCGATGCACCCCGGGTGCTGGGCGGCGAGCGCATTGATCCGACGGATGCCGGAGGGCTTGAGCGTGGCAAGCGAGGTATTCATGGGCAGACGCATGGCGTTCCTTTCGTAAGGGTTGCACTAGGATAGCGCGGCGGAGCGCCACCAGACGGTGTAACCTAAACGGAAACCAACCGGAAAGGAGGTGGCATGGAGACGACCGCACGCGGCGATGTACCAAAAACGTTGCAAACCATTGCGTATATCAGCATTCCCAATAGCGCCGATCTTGAGTTTTTGCTCTGGGACCTGCAGGATGCCATCGCTGCCTATGCTCAGCTTTCTGGCACCGCGCTCCCCCGCCCGGTTGATTTGAAGGCGGATGATGCCGGCAGCGTTGTGGACGGCATTGTATTCGCTGTTGAAGATGTGCTCGATGACGAGGCGATGACCGTCGTTGAACGGGCGCTCGAATGTGTTGAAGGCGCAGGAACACGCGTCTATGTGGTTGTTCAAGCCGACTGTAGGAGTTCCGAGCAGGCGCACGCGGTCGTTGGCCATCTGCACGAAGCGTGCGAGCGTCGAGGACTGTCGTGGTGTGGAGGCGTCATCGTCTGCACCGGCAGCGGCATAGCGGCGCTTCGCCGCTCCCCACGCATGGGCCTCTTGCGTCGACCGTTTTCGGAAGCCATGGACAAGCTTGTGGGCGCTGTGCGCATGGGCTGCTCCATAGAGCATGCGCAGCTGCTTGGCGGTGGCAATGCCGAAAGCGTCGATGCCGACGGCATGGTGCGCGCCAAGCCCGCGCTGCCCGCACCGATCTGGCATGCCATCATGAAATACCTCGGCAGCCGCGCCCAATCAGATATCTAAATTACAGAGTGCCCCAGTCAACGGCCTCGCGCCAGCGCTCAACAAGACGCTCCAGGCGCCAGGCGGCGTTGGCGGGACTTGTCGAGGGCAGGACGACGGCGCGCAGCCCGGTGCGTTCTTGTAGATAGCGCTTGTAGAGCCGGCCTGCCGTGCCACCGTTACAGACAACGACCTCGATAGGAGCTGCACCGGTAATACGCTCGGCATGCGCCGGAACGACGTTTTTGATGCTGGCATCACTCGAACCCTTAATGTCGCAGCTCTCGATCACGTCCCACAGGGCCACGCCACCGTTCAGAAGCATAGCCCGCTTGGTGGCAATCGAGGCGTCGAGCGTCGCGGGCTCGCCGCTCGCCAAAGAGTCTCCCTCGTTGGGCGGCACGGTCGCACCAAGGCACGCGGCCATCACGCGCCAAAAGCGGTTCTGCGGATTGCCATAGTAGAAGGCATTGGCACGCGAGAGCACCGAGGGAAACGACCCCAGCACCAAAACGCGCGAGCGCTCGTCAAACACGGGCTCAAACCCATGCTCAATATGCTGATAGCCCTCGTCCGGCGCAGTCATGAATTAGGCCCTCAGCAGATAGCGCACCTCATAGGGCGCAAGTTCAAGGGAGCCCGACAGCTCGACCGTGGGCGCATCGTCGGCAAGCAGGTCGACGAAGGAGCCGCTGAGTTCGCCGGCTCCAAAGGTGTAGGGCTCGTTCACGGCATTGACCGCCACGAGCACCGTCGCATCGTCGCAGGCGCGCTCGAACAGCAGCTGCTTGTTCTGGATCACCACGTTGCGATAGGCACCGTAGTTGAGGGCACGGGCCGCCGCGTCATCGGCCGAGCGCAGGTGCGCGAGCTGCGTGACAAATGCCGTCAGCTCGTTAGGTGCCGGGGTGTCAAGCGCAGGACGTAGTGCCCAATCGCCATCGGGGCCGCCCTTTTCGCCAGCAATTCCCCACTCGCTGCCGTAGTAGACGCACGGAATGCCCGGCATACCAAAGAGCATGCCGTAGGCGGGGCGCAGGCAGGACTTGTCCGTCAGGATGCTCGCCAGACGCGGCACGTCGTGGTTGTCGACAAACGACAGCAGATGCTTGCCGCGATAAATGCACCACGGGTCACCGCCAAACTGGCGATGCAGCGAGTGGGCAATCTCGAACATGTTGACCGAGTTAAAGCTGGAGTACAGGCCCTTGTAGCACTCGTAGTTGGTGCAGGAGTCGAGCATCTCGTCGTTGACGATCTGGTTGTAGTCACCGTGGAGCGTCTCGCCAATCAGCACAAAGTCGGGCCTAAGCTCACGGGCAAAGTTATGCAGACGACGCATGAAATCGCGGTCGAGCATGTAGGCAACGTCCAGGCGCAGACCGTCGACGCCAAAGACATCGGCCCAGCGGCGCACGGACTCAAGCAGGTAATCGACCACGGCGGGGTTTTGCAAGTTGAGCTTCACGAGCTCAAAATGGCCTTCCCAACCCTCGTACCAAAAGCCGTCGCCGTAGCAGGAGTCGCCATCAAAGCTAATGTGGAACCAGTCCTTGTAGGGCGAGTCCCACTTGCGCTCCTGCACATCGCGGAAGGCCCAAAAGCCGCGACCGACGTGGTTGAAGACGGCGTCGAGTACCACGCGGATGCCGTGGGCATGCAGTGTGTCGCACACGGCGGCAAAGTCGGCATCCCTACCCAGGCGGCGGTCGATATGGCGCAGACTGCGCGTGTCGTAGCCATGGCTATCGGACTCGAGCGGCGGGTTGATGAGCACGGCGCCAACGCCGAGTTCCTGCAGGTAGTCGGCCCACTGGGCCATCTTCATGATGGGCGCATCGGGGTTAGGAGCAACGTTGGCGGCCTGGGTAAGCTCATCCTCGGCAACGGGCGCGGCATTCTCGCGCGGGGCTCCACAAAAGCCCAGCGGATAGATCTGATAGAACGTCGTCTCGTATGCCCACATAGCAACCTCCCGGTAAGCTCAACACAACGACATCCATTGTATGCCCGGCTTGTATCCTCTTCCCCAAAATAAGTTGCGGTGGAATAGTTCCTGCTTGGGCCTTCAGAGGCCTTAAACAGGAACTATTCCACCGCAACTGATGAGGGGGCGTGGCTAGGCGACGACCTTGGCGCGGCGAATGGCCGGGAACATCACCGTGATAGCGAGGATGACGCCCACGGCGGCGATTGCGCCACCTGCGCAGCCGATCCAGGCGATACCGGGACCCGAAACCACGGCGCCGCCGATCGCGGTACCCGTGCCGATACCCAGATTAAACAGGCCCGAGAAGATCGACATGGCGACGGCCGACGAGTCCGCCGGCGTGTGCTTGATGAGCTCGGCCTGAAACGCCACGTTAAAGGCCGTGGCGCAGCAACCCCACAGTGCGCAAACAGCGAGAACCGCGGCGAGCGACGATGCGGCCGGGCCCATGAGCAGCAGGGCCACCGGCACGCCGGAGAGCGTAATCGCGAGAAACGGGAACCGGTGCCCATCGAACAGCCGGCCGAACAGCCAGCTTCCGAGCAGACCAGAGCAGCCGAACGCCGTCAGCGTCATGGTGATGGCGCTTGCGTCGACATGCGCGACCTGAGCCAGAAAAGGCTCGATATAGCTATAGCCCGCGTAATAGCCGGTCGCCATGAACACCGTGACCACATAGAGCGCGATGAGGAACGGGTTCTTGAGCAGCTCGGGCAGCTGTTTGACGGTAAAGCGCTCACCCGCCGGCATGGCCGGGAACACCGCTGCCTGGTAAACGGCCGCGATGGCTGAGAGGCCCCCGACCACGGCAAACGTCATGCGCCAACCCACGGCCAAGCCAATGGCGCGGCCGAGCGGCAGGCCAAAGATCTGCGCGATGGACGAGCCCGTAGCGATCATGCTGATGGCGAGCGCCCCATGGCGTGTGTCAACCAGGCGCGACGCCATGATCGAGGCGACTGACCAGAACACGGCATGTGCGCAAGCGACCACCAGGCGCGCGCAGACCAGGATGGGATAGGTCGGCGCCACAGCGGACAGGAACTGACCGAGCGAGAACACGGCAAGCACGCCCAGCAGCATCCGCTTAAACTCGAAACGCGAAGCGAACACCATGAGCGGCAACGACAGCAGCATGACGCCCCAGGCATAGACCGAGATCATGATGCCCGCCTGGGCCTCGGTGAGCGAGAACGACGCGGCGATATCAGTCAAAAGGCCGATGGGCATAAACTCCGACGTGTTGAACACGAACGCACAGCAGGTGAGCCCGACGAGCGGGAGCCACTGCCTGAGCGTGATGCCGTCTTGCCTTGCCCGACTCATATATAACGTCTCCAATCATTTTGAGCGGAGGCGATTATATAGCAACGGCCCCGCATCCGTCAGCAACAGATGCGGGGCCGAAAACAATTCGATACACAGAGGTTGCACCGTCAATAAATAACTAAGCCAACCCCAGCAATATGCCCGCCGAATGCACGACAAACGCTACGATCCAGGCGACCGTCACCTGAAACGCGAATACGGCAACGGCGTAGCGCGCGCCCAGCTCGCTCTTGACGGCGCCGATCGCAGCCACGCACGGCGGGTACAGCAACGTAAAGACCAGGAACACATAGGCAGTAAACGGCGAAAACATGGTCGACAGTGCCGCGGGCGAGGTCGCGCCCAAAAGTACCGTGAGAGTCGAGATGACACTCTCCTTGGCGATAAGTCCGGTGACGAGCGCCGTGGATGCACGCCAGTCGCCAAACCCAAGCGGCGTCAGCGCCGGCGCGATGATGCTGCCGAGACCCGCAAGCAGACTCTGCGACTGATCGGCGACCACATTAAAGCGGATATCGAACGTCTGAAGGAACCAGATGACCACGGTAGCGGCAAAGATAATGGTAAAGGCCTTGGTAATAAAATCCTTGGCTTTATCCCATGCCAGCATCACTGTCGTCTTGACGCTCGGCAGACGGTAATTGGGAAGCTCCATGATAAACGGCACCGGGTCGCCCTTAAATGCCGTGCGGTTGAGCACCAAAGCCGCGATGCAACCGACCGCAATGCCAATCAAATAGAGCGAGACCATGGCGGGGACCGTCGCCTGCGGGAAAAACGCCCCGCACAGCAGGCCGTAGACCGGCAACTTGGCCGAGCAGCTCATGAACGGCGTGAGCATGACCGTCATCTTGCGGTCGTGCTCGGATGGGAGCGTACGGGTCGACATGATAGCCGGCACGGTGCAGCCAAAACCGACGAGCATGGGCACAAAGCTGCGGCCCGACAGGCCAAAGCGACGAAGTACCTTATCCATGACAAAGGCAACGCGCGCCATGTAGCCGGAGTCTTCCAAAATGGAGAGGAACAAGAAGAGCACGACGATAATCGGCAGGAAGGTCAGCACGCTGCCCACACCCGTAAGCACGCCGTCGACAGCCAGCGAGCGCACCACGTCGTTGGTGCCGAACGCCTTGAGGCCCGCATCGGCCGAGGCGATGATGGCAGCGATACCGTCCTCCATGAGTCCCTGCAACGCCGCGCCGATCACGCCAAACGTCAGCCAAAAGACGAGGCCCATGATCACCAAAAACGCCGGAATGGCTGTGTAACGACCCGTCAGGATGCGGTCAATCTTGACGGAGCGCACGTGCTCGCGGCTCTCGTGCGGCTTGACGACGCAGCGCCCACACACGTCGCCGATGAAGCTAAAGCGCATATCGGCCAGCGCGGACAGACGGTCGGTGCCGGCCTCGCCCTCCATCTGGGTAATGATGTGCTCGATGGCATCAAGCTCGTTACGGTCCAGGTGAAGCGCCTCGGTTACCAGCTCGTCGCCCTCAACCAGCTTGGTCGCCGCAAAACGCACGGGAATGTGCGCCGTCGCGGCATGGTCCTCGATAAGGTTGGCGATGCCGTGGATGCAGCGATGCAGCGCGCCGCCGTCCGGACCATCGGGTGCGCAAAAGTCCAAGCGGCCGGGACGTTCGCGGAACCGCGCGACGTGCAAGGCATGATCCACCAGCTCGCCGATACCCTCGTTGCGGGCAGCGCTAATGGGGACAACCGGCACGCCCAGCAGGCTCTCGAGCAGATTGACGTCCACGGCGCCGCCGTTGGTCGTCACCTCGTCCATCATGTTGAGCGCGATGACCATGGGGCGATCGAGCTCCATAAGCTGCAGCGTCAGGTACAGGTTACGCTCGATGTTGGTAGCGTCGATGATGTCGATGATGGCATCGGGGTTTTCGTCAAGGATGAATTGACGGCTCACGATCTCCTCGCCCGTGTACGGCGACAGCGAATAGATGCCAGGCAGGTCGGTGACACTCGCCTCGGGATGGTTGCGGATAGTGCCATCTTTGCGGTCGACCGTCACGCCGGGAAAGTTACCGACGTGTTGGTTGGAGCCCGTCAGCTGGTTGAACAGCGTGGTCTTGCCGCAGTTTTGGTTGCCAGCGAGGGCAAAATGCAGCGGCGCGCCCTCGGGCACGGCCGTCTTTGCCGCGCGGGGCGAATACGTCCCCTCGCCGAGCGCCGGGTGCTCCGTCGTGCCGATTGCGGCGTTAGCGCGCGGACCTGTATCTGTGTCGTGGACATCTACGAGCTCAATGCGAGCGGCATCGTCCTTGCGCAGCGTCAACTCGTAGCCACGCAGGCGAATCTCGAGCGGGTCGCCCATGGGGGCGTACTTCATCATGGTGACTTCGGTGCCCGGCGTTAGGCCCATGTCCAAAATATGTTGTCGGAGTGCCTGGTCGTCCGATGCCACCGATGCGACAACGGCGTCCTTTCCAATCTCGAGCGTATCGAGCTTCACGTCCGTGTTCCTCCCCCGGTGCCCATAGGGCGTTGCATTTTGTTTATCTTGGCTAACCGTTTGCCACGGCTAACCATTTAACCACGCATGATAGCGCGAACATGCAACAACGTTCAATCGACAGATTGGTGCAAGATCGGTGCAAAGGGAATTCTGGGCCGTGGTTTCCCAGACGGGCTTGCTGCGGAAACCGCATCCCACTACTCAGGCGAATTCCGGTCCCCGATTTCCCGATGGGGCCTCTCAGGGAAACTGAGTCCCACTCTGGAGCGCCAGAACGGGATACGGCTTCCCCGGACGAGAGCCCGGCAATGTTGCGCAACAAAGGGCGCAAGTCCGCGCATAGGATAGAGGCGGATGAGGATGCGCCCGGTATTCGCGCGGGCGCCGATCGAGGGGAGTCTGCACATGTTCTGCCGAAATTGCGGGTCGAAGGTCGAGGACGGGACCAGGTTCTGCCCCGTGTGCGGAGAGCCCGTCGCCGCCGAATGTGAAGCCCCGGCCGAATCGCAGGGCGGCTTTCAATCCGCCCCGGCAGCCGAGGCACAGCCGACGACACCGGCGCCGGCGAAGACCAAGCGCTCAAAGAGACCCCTCCTGATCGCCGCCGTCGTGGCCGCGCTGCTCGCCGCGGGCGGCGGCGCCGGCTACTACTTCGGCATCTACGCCCCTGAGCAGGCACGGGAGGTGGCAGAGCAGGAGGCGCTCGCGGCAAAGCACGCCGTGCGCTTTAGCGTCTCGGCCCAGGGCTGGGACACCTCGGCGGGAGCGAGCAGGCTGCCGGTTCATATTACAGGCAAGGAGGAGCGCGGCAAGAAGGTCGACGCCGTGCGCTACATTGACAGCAACGGCAGGGGCGTCGAGCTCCGCCGCGGCAGCTACGAGGTAGAGGTCGCCGCCTCCCCCATCGCCGCCGACGGCACGATCTACGCCGTCCCCGCCGACAAGCTCGACATCAAGCTGGGCGAGAAGACTGCCGAGAAGAAGACCGGCGACGCGGGCGACGTGGCGCTGGAGCCGGTCGAGGCTGCCGAAGTGACCGACGACCAGATCGCCGCGGCAAAGAAGTACGCCGAGGAGGACGAGGGCGCCAAGAAGGCCGGCTTCAATATTGACGCCGATGCGCTCGCGACCGCCGCGACCAAGCGCCGCGACGACGCCGTGGCAGCCAAGCAGGCCGAGGAGGAGGCAAGGCGCCAGGCGGAGGAAGAGGCCCGGAAGGCCGAGGAGGCGAGGCGGGCAAGGACGTTTGAGACCGACTACTTTACGATGGTCCTCCCCGACTGGTTCCCCATGGATTGGTTGGAATTCGAAACGACGTCCGACACCCTTACCGCCAATGACGTTACAGCGCAAGATGTTGCCTCGAAAGCGAACTTTACGGTATACGCAACCGATGGATCGCCGCACGGCGCAGAGACCGCCTTCTCTAAGACGATTGGAAAGACGTCATCGGGCAAGACTGTAGTGCTGTCCGGCGGACCTTACTGGGGATATGTCCAGGATGGATACCGCCCGCTTGGGATCAATTATGATTTCACGGGAGAAACGTACTGCGATCTCCTCGCATCCTGCATTACGCTGAAATAGCCGACTGCCGCCGCCCAAAATGGTCAGCCCTCCTCCGTCCCCGGTGGATCACGGGTCACAGTTTCCCAAACGGCGCCCTTCTGGAAAGCGCATCCCACCATCCGGGCGGATTCCGGGATACCGTTTCCCGATGAGGCCTCTTGGGGAAACTGCATCCCGGAATCCGCGCCCAAACCGGGACGCAGTTTCCGGGCGGGGCATCAAAACCAAAGTTGCGGTGGAATAGTTCCTGCCTGGGCTGGTTGACGCCCCAGATAGGAACTATTTCACCGCAAGTTATTGAAGGGCCGGGATGCCCGTCCTCTTACAGATGACGCTCCAGGAAGCGGAAGGCTAGGCGAATCCAAGGACGGACTGCCACCTGCTTGCCCTCGTTGTCGACCGCGGTATTGGCGTTGCCGAGCGAAAGACCGTGGCCGCCCTGGTCAAAGACGTGCATCTCGCATGCAACACCCTCCTCGGCCATGCGCTGCGCAAACGGGTAGACCTGCGCGATCGGCGCCGTCTTGTCGTCCGAAACGCCCCACACAAAGGTCGGGGGCATCTGGCGCGAAACGTGCGTGGTAGGGCAAATGTCGGTCAAGTGCTCATCGGTCGCCTCGCCGCCCGTCACCATCGACAGATAGTCGTTGAGCAAATCGCGTCCTGTCTTGCCGCCCGTCTTGGGCACGCGCAGGTCGATGCGCGGATCGCGTGTCTGCATATCGCGCACATAGGCAAGGTCGAGCAACGGATAGCCCAGCACCACGGCGTCGGGACGAATATCCTCCGGACGAGCCCCAGCAAGGCCCGCGAAGGGTCCGGTCTTCCACTGCGTTGCCAACGAGGCGCAAATCATGCCGCCCGCCGAGAAGCCCACGATGCACATGCGCTTGGGATCGACATGCCACTCGTCGGCGTTGGCGCGCACGGTAGCGATCATCTTGGCGAGGTCCGCCTGCGGGTGCGGAAAGCTCACGTCGCCCGTGGCGCTCGTCACATAGTTGAGCACAAATGCCTGGTAGCCGCGGTCCAAAAATGCAAACGCCACCGGGTCCTGCTCGTGCGGAGCGATATGCGTAAACCCGCCTCCGCCGCAGATGATCACCGCAGGGCGGCGGCCATTGGGCTTGTCGGGCAGCGGCTCGGCACCCAGATACGTAAACGTCGCCGGATAATCCTCGGTCGGCTCCTCGCCCCACAGCGCATGGTTCTCAATAATCATAGGTGCTCCCTCCGTGCGATTCGTGCGCACTCGTTTTTCGCACCTTAGCGTACCCCACTTGAGCCCGCGGCGCAGAAACACCCCCGCAATAAGTTGGCCTTCAACTGATATATCACAAAATCGCTGTTCAGAGGTATCGTTAGGCAGCGTAAAATAGGGGCGCTGACCGTGCTGGGAAACACGTACGAAACGTTTCCGGCAAACCACACGCGTGCAACATGCGCGCCTGATACGTTGGAGGCATCTATGGGTCTGCTCGATTCGCTCAAGTCCACGTTCACCTCGTCGGGCGAGGCGTCCGTTCCGCCCGCAGCAAGCTTCGCCACCCGCGAAGGCGTCATCTACGCCCCCGTCAACGGCGTGCTCGTCAATCTGAGTGAGGTTCCCGACGAGACCATCGCCTCGGGCATGCTCGGCCAGGGCTATGGCATCGAGCCCATTACCGGCACCATTTACGCCCCCGCCAACGGCCGTATCGGCGCCACCACCGTCACCAACCACTCCATCGGCATGATTACCGAGGACGGTCTGCGCGTGTTTATCCATGTTGGCCTGGGCACCGTGGAAATGAACGGCAAGGGTTTTGCCCGCTTTGTCGAGATGGGCGATGTGGTCAAGGCAGGCCAGCCGCTCATCAGCTTCGACCGCGAGGCCATTAAGGCCGCTGGTCACGAGGACATCGTGACCGTCATCGTCTCCGAGCTCAATCGTCTTAAGAGCATCGACCATGTCGGCGAGTCTGGAACGCTTATCGGCGGCAACCCGCTCGTCAAGCTTGGTGATCCGCTGCTGGTTGCCAAGACCAAGTAGCAGACTGCCGTCACATAACGGGTCAACCACCCGTGCATCTTTGCCGCATCTGTGTTGTTGTTTTTGCCTATGTAGAGGTTCTGAAACGTTTCTATATAGGCAGCTGAGCATCAACGCAGGTGCGGCTTTTGCGTAGCGAAGCATCGTCCCGCGGCATGTTGTTCAACCGCACGAACCCCCTTCCTTTGTCCGCGCAGAGCGCTAGACTGCTAGGTCGACATTGGAGGAAGATCGATGCAAAACACACCCACGGGCGCCGCACATGCCGCGCCTCAACGCAACCAACGCATCGTCGCGCTCGACGGGCTCCGCGCCCTCGCCATCGCCGGCGTCGTCCTATATCACCTTCGCCCCAGCCGCCTGACCGGCGGTTTTTTGGGCGTTACGCTCTTCTTTACGCTGAGTGGCTATCTCGCCACCAAAAGCATTATGCGGGCCACGGCACGCGACGGATTCTCGTACCCGCGCTATATCTGCCGCCGCATTGCGCGCATGATGCCGCCGATCGTCGTGACCATCGCGCTTACCGCCGTCGCCACCTACATCGCGGCCCCGAGCCTACTCCCTAAGGTGCAGCAGGACGCCCTGCCATCGGCACTCTTTTTGAGCAACTGGTTCTACATCTTCCGCAACGTCTCGTATTTCGCAGCTGCAGGACTCCCCTCGCCGCTCACGCACCTGTGGTTCTGCGCTGTCACTATGCAGTTCTATCTGGTATGGCCGGTCATCCTTATGGCGCTGTGCAGCAAAACCAGGTCACGCAACACCGCCATCGGCATCACGATCGCATTCGCGCTTGCATCGACGGCAGCCATGGTCCTCATGTTTAATCCCACCGCCGACACATCGCGCGTCTACTACGGAACCGACGCCCGTGCCGCCGAGCTTCTATGCGGAGCCTTAGCCGCCATCGCCGCGCCGCGTCTGCGCGAAATGCTGAGCGGTGACATCCATACCCCCGGCGCCAACAAGGGCATCTCAAAGGTCAACGCGATTTCTATCGCGTGGCTCGTTGCCGTTATAGCCGGCGCACTCATGCTGACCGGAGAGAGCGCCTGGCTCTACCGCGGCGGCTTTTTGCTGTTTGCCCTGCTCACCGGGTTCCTTATCACCTGCGTGCAAAACACGGAATGTATCGTGCGTCGTCTGTTGTCGGTCAAGCCGCTCGTCTGGTTGGGACAGCGTTCGTTCTCGGTCTATCTGGTGCACTATCCCCTACTGCTTCTTATGAATCCCGCAACCCGCACTACCCGCATCGCCTGGTGGGAGCAGGTATTACAGCTTGTACTGATCCTTGCGGTAGCCGAGGTTTTCTATCGCCTCGTCGAACGCCCTTGGTCCCACAAGCCGGCCCAACAGGACAGCACGGCAAGAAAGCACGTCCTCGCGCCCGCCATGGTGCTCCCCGCGCTTGGCGCCGCATGCGTTGCCGCACTTGCCTTCGCGCCGCTTGACTGGGCAGGCATCGCCACCGCCCGCGCCGAGCAGCTCCGTCCCGAGCTTGCCCAGAACGCGACCTCGGCCCAGGACAACGGAGCCAACGACAAGGGCGCCGAGCCCGCATCCGGCAAAGTTTCCCAGCCCAGCGACACCGCATCCAACGACGCCACCAAGCAAAAACCCAAAGAGGGACCTATCGCCGAAAAGGTCCCCAAGAACCTTGACTGGAAGAGCTTTACCTACGACGAGGCGACCGGAACCTGCGACGCCCGCGTACTCATGATCGGCGACTCGGTCACCGCAGGTGCCCAACCTGGCATTCAGGCGGTGCTTCCCAACGCGTACATCGACGGCGTGGTGAGCCGCCAGTTCTACACCTTCCAGGATGTCTACGCGCAGGACATCGCCAACTACGATCCAAGCGTGGTCATCTGCGCGCTTGGCACCAACGGCCTCATCCGCGACCCTCAGCAGGTGCAGGACGTGATTAATGCCGTGGGCGGCAAGCCCATCTACTTTGTGACCGTGCGTGTACCGCTCGAGCTACAGGACCGCAATAACCAGATGATTCGTGACGTCTGCGCCCAAAACGACAACGCCGGCGTCATCGACTGGAACGGTGCCTCAGAGGGCCACAGCGAATACCTTGTCGACGACGGCACACACCTCACCCAGGCGGGAATCGACACCTACGCTGCCCTCATACGCCAAGCCATCTGCGGGCACTAGGCAACGCAAAATCGGCGCTTGCGCGGTGCCCACGCCACGCCCATACATCACACCTGACGTTTTGCTACGCCCCCACTCGCGGGTTAGAATGGTTAACTGTTTGGAAATAATCCGTACAACCGTTATGGGAGGATACGTGAACCGCACCAAAATCGCGCAGCTCTATGCCGATGCCGAGTCACTCGGTGGCCAGACCGTCACCGTTGCCGGCTGGGTCAAGTCCGTCCGCGACATGAAGAACTTTGGCTTCGTTACGCTCAACGACGGCAGCTGCTTCCGCGACCTGCAGGTCGTCATGAACCGCGAGGCGCTCGACAACTACGACGAGATCGCCCACCAAAACGTCTCGGCCGCACTCATTTGCACCGGCACCGTTAAGCTGACCCCCGATGCGCCCCAGCCCTTCGAGCTTTCCGCCACCTCCATCGAGGTCGAGGGCGTCAGCGCTCCGGATTACCCGCTGCAGAAGAAGCGCGCAACCGTCGAGTTCCTGCGCACCCAGCAGCACCTGCGCCCGCGCACCAACCTGTTCCGCGCCGTGTTCCGCATCCGCTCTGTCGCGGCTGCCGCTATCCATCGCTTCTTCCAAGAGCAGGGCTTTGTCTACGTCAACACCCCCATCATCACCACGAGTGACTGCGAGGGCGCCGGCGAGATGTTCCGCGTGACCACGCTCGACCCCAAAAACCCGCCCCTCACCGAGTCCGGCGAGGTCGACTGGAGCCAGGACTTCTTTGGCAAGCATGCGAGCCTCACTGTGTCCGGCCAGCTCAATGCCGAGAACTTCGCCATGGCCTTTGGCGACGTGTACACCTTTGGCCCCACCTTCCGCGCCGAAAACTCCAACACCACGCGCCACGCCGCCGAGTTTTGGATGATTGAGCCCGAGATGGCATTTGCCGACCTCAACGACTACATGGATAACGCCGAGGCTATGCTCAAGTACGTCCTTAAGGACGTTATGGCCCCCTGCCCCGACGAGCTCAACATGCTCAACAAGTTTGTGGACAAGGGTCTGCTTGAGCGCCTGGACCATGTCGCCAACTCCGACTTTGCCCGCGTCACCTATACCGAGGCCGTTGAAATCCTGGAGCAGGCCGTCGCCGCCGGTCACAAGTTTGACTATCCCGTGAGCTGGGGCATCGACCTGCAAACCGAGCACGAGCGTTTCCTGACCGAGGAGCACTTTAAGCGACCGACTTTTGTGACCGACTACCCGGCCGAGATCAAGGCGTTCTACATGCGCATGAACGAGGACGGCAAGACCGTCGCCGCCGCCGACTGCCTGGTTCCCGGTATCGGCGAGATTATCGGCGGCTCCCAGCGCGAGGAGCGCCTGGATCTGCTCGAGGCCCGCATCAAGGACCTGGGCATGAATCCCGAGCAGTACAAGTACTACCTTGACCTGCGCCGCTACGGTTCTTGCAAGCACGCCGGCTACGGTCTGGGCTTCGAGCGCTGCGTCATGTATCTGACGGGTATCTCCAACATCCGCGATGTGCTCCCGTTCCCACGCACAGTCGGCAACTGCGAGCTTTAATACGTTTCATCAAAAGCAGGAAGACGGCTTGTCTTCCTGCTTTTTTGCGTCCGGGGGTGGGGAAGCCGGGAGCAAAGGAAACAGCGAATACAGGGGAAATACACGTGGAACGGACATGCGTCGCGGTCAGACGGACGGGAAATGGAAGAAATTATAGAAAATGTCCATGATACACAGACAAGCGTTGCTCATATATGGCGTGAAGCGTAATTTACCCAATGAAAGTCAGAACTTTTTTG
>CAJMPE010000011.1 GCA_905215275.1 uncultured bacterium
GCAGCGACCTGACCTACGTGCGCGTCGGGGCCTCGTGGAACTACGTCTGCCTGCTCGTCGACCTCTACAACAGGGAGATCGTCGGCCACTCCGCCGGGCCCAGGAAGGACGCCCGGCTGGTCAAGTCGGCGTTCGCGACGCTCTCCTTCCCCATCTCGGACATCGAGGTCTTCCACACGGACCGCGGCAGCGAGTTCGACAACGCCGAGATCGACCTGATGCTCGAGGCCTTCGGCATTGAGAGGTCGCTGTCGGCCAAGGGCTGCCCCTACGACAACGCCGTCGACGAGTCGACCAACAGGATACTGAAGGCCGAGCTCGTCCACCGCGAGACGTTCGGCACGACGCGCGAGCTCCGGGCCAAGCTCTCGGACTACGTGCACTGGTACAACAACTTCAGGATCCACTCGACGCTGGGCTACATGTCTCCGGTCGAGTTCAGGGAGGCGGGGCTGTCCCTCCCGAAATCGTCCAAATAGGTGTTGCCAATCCACCTTCGGCGCCGTCACGAACCTGTGCGACGCCACCTCGGCGCTCACCGTCGAGGGCGACCTGCCCAGCTCCCTCGCGATCTCCCTGCACGATGCCCTGCGCTCCAGCATCCTCTGGACCGTGTCCCTCTCGTGCCTCGTGAGCCTCCCGTAGGACCTCGGGACCGCCCTTGCGGAGCCCCTTTTCTTCTTTCCGGACATACCGTCCTCCGATCTCCCGGGGCCGGCCGATCCGGCCCTCAGGGTATCGGGTTCCCACATTCATCCGCACATGTGCGGATGAATGTGGGAGGTGTTCGGATAAAGTCGATAATCAAGGATAGGCTCTGACCTGCGGCGACGGGAAAATTGATATTGCTTTAATTGCCCTAATGGCGTATAATGAAATGCATATAGATGAATGGCTCAGCACCCGTCCCGTCCTTGATGCGGGGTTGCTATCGGGAATAGGAGCCGAGCGCTCGGTCGAATAGGCCGTGCGTCACGGGCGAAACAACGAACACGAAGCTCCCGTGGAAACCGAGATAGGCAAGGCTTTGCGCCTCTGTCCTTCTTTGGTTTCCACGGGAGCTTTTTTTGTTTCGCGAAAAGGACTTTGAACATGGAGGTGGCTGGTTATGGCTAAGGCAAAGCAGCAAGTGAAAGGGTCGAAGCCCTCTTACATGACGACGCGCGAGGTGGCGGCGTTCCTCGGTTTGAGCGCGGGGACGCTCTGTGTCTGGCGCTATCAGGGCAAGGGTCCGAGCTACTACAAGGTCGGAAACGCGGTTCGCTACAAGATTGACGACGTCGAGGCGTGGAAGAACGCGAACGTGAAGCACGTCGAGCTGGCGAATTAAGGAGGTGAGAGCATGGAGGCAAAAGAAAACCGCCCCGATGCCTGCACAGCTTCCGGGACGGCCAAATCTATATATAGATATTTTAGCACAGATGCGACTGATATTCAAGATGAAACGGGATGGCTGTTCCTGCCCGAGGATTGCGTAGATGTGGTCGCCGTTTGCGAAGAGCAGAGCATCGCGTACGACAATCTTCTCGCGTACGCCGCCCTGTCCTACCTTCAGGGCATCGACGCCGAGAATCCGCCCTCTCGCGATACGCTCAAGTTCGAGCTTCTGACGCTGACGAACCGCTGCATCGACGCATATAACTTGGGCAAGCGCGACCCGAACGCGGCCCCTGGAGCGAAGCGGAAGGATGCCTATCCCGACGAGAAGCAGGGCGCGGAGCGCTACAAGCGCCTGTCGGGTCTCCATTTCCTGCAGATTGCCATTGTCCTGCGCGAGCTGCATCACGCTATCGGGATACCCTGCAACAGGGCTGATGACGACGGCAATTTCGACATAGGCGTCTATCAGGAGAGCGGTCCGAACAAGGGGTGCTATGACACGACCGAAGAGGTCCTGACGCGCCTGATTCGCAGCTACAACATGGCAATCACCACGAAGGGCGTCACCGAGACGGTCGCCACCCTTCGCGACATCTGCGAGAAGAAGAGGGCGTGCACGGACAAAGACCTCGTTGCCGTGAACAACGGCATCTATGACTACGGTCATAAGATTCTGATGGGTTTTGACCCCGAGCTGGTCTTTCTGGCGAAATCCCATATTGATTTCGTCGACAGTGCGAAAAATCCCGTCATTCACAACGACGAGGACGGCACCGA
Source organism: uncultured bacterium (assembly GCA_905215275.1). Lineage (GTDB taxonomy): Bacteria > Actinomycetota > Coriobacteriia > Coriobacteriales > Coriobacteriaceae > Collinsella. Next base: position 2,158 of record CAJMPE010000011.1, read on the forward strand.
TTGGGACGTCGTCTCTTGGATGAACGAGCTTTCCGACGACCCGGAAATCGTCAAGCTCCTATGGCAAATCATCGGAGCCGTCATCCGCCCGAACGTGAGCTGGAACAAGAGCGCGTGGTTCTACTCGACGCTGGGCAACAACGGCAAGGGCACGCTGTGCGTCCTGCTTCGCAACCTATGCGGGTCGGGCGCTTGGGCATCCATTCCCCTGAAGAACTTCTCGGAGCCGTTCATGTTGGAGCCTCTGACCCGCGTGTCCGCCGTCATCACCGACGAGAACGACACGGGGACGTTCGTGGACGACGCGGCGGCGCTCAAGAGCGTCATCACGGGCGACCCCTTCCAGCTGAATCGCAAGTTCAAGGCACCCCGCAACGTACTGTTTCGCGGGTTCATGATTCAGTGCATCAACGAGCTGCCGAAGCTCCGCGACAAGTCCGAATCCATGTACCGCCGCCTGTTGGTGATTCCGTTCGACAAGCGCTTTCAGGGATGCGAGCGCAAGTACATCAAGGACGACTACCTGAACCGTCAGGACGTTCTTGAGTACGTGCTCTACCACGTGCTCGCCGAGACCGATTATTACGAGCTTGCCGAACCGGATGCCTGCTCGGCGCTTCTGGATGATTTCCGCGTGGCGAACGACCCCCTGCGCCAGTTCGCCGACGAGATTTTCCCTGCGGCGTCTTGGCATCTGCTCCCCTGCAAGTTCCTGTACGACCTGTACCGCCATTGGTTCCAGCGCAATCAGCCCTCCGGTCGCATGCTCGGTCGAAACGCTTTCTATGAATCAATCGGGGGCCTTGCCGAGGAACAGGGCTGGCAGTTGCAGGAGCGTGTCCGAAGCACCGGGCGTATGGATTTCCCCGAGCCGCTGATTCTCGAATACGACGTGACGGAGTGGATGAACAAGTCCTATCGCGGGTCCGATAACGACCGCCGGTGCATGCCGGACCCGAAAGACAGCTATCGCGGATACGTGCGTATCTCGACCGCCTTCTTCGACGGCGGTTATGACATAGACGATTCAACGATTAAGGAGGAATAGATTATGGCAACGAAGAGGTTTGATGATGTGGCCGAGAAGGCACGTGCGTTAGAGGCTCAGGCGAAGAAGCTGCGCCGCGAGGCGCAGGCCGTGAGGACGAAGGCTTACGCCGACGCGCTCGTGACGGTTTTCCCTGAAGTGAAGGACATGGGTTCGGCGGAAGAGGTCCTTGACTTCGTCAAGGGACTGAAGCCGGGCACCGGACACGGAACGCCGGATGCGCGCGCCGCTGGCGCTGCGGGTTCCGGTCATGTTCCGACCGCAGAAGCCGGAGAGTCGTCGGAAGCGCACGGCGGTTTTTCCGGCGCGGCCTACCAAGGGTAGCCGTGCCGGGTTCCACCGAGGGATTCGGGTTCCATGTCGGACAGGGGAAGTCGTTCCCGTGTCCGACATGGACGGGCGAGGCTCGGTGGACAAAAGGCGGGGGTTCGAAGGGGACGGCGCAGCCGCCCCCTCGCAAGCTGACGGAGTAGGGCAAATTGCGAGAATCGCAATTTGTACGTACGAAGTCAATGCTTGCTCTTTTCCCCTTTGCGCAGAGACGTTGTGAGATTAGCCGAAAACGGCATTTCGGATTGTCCGCCGCAGGCGGGCGTTTCGGATAGCAGCAAAGGAGGTGTTCCGCATGGCGGAAACGTATGAAAAAAGAAGCGGGAAGGCGACGCGCCAGAAGTACGTGAAAGACCGCCGTGACAAGGTGGTTCAGGTGCGTATGAACGACGCAGAGCTTTCCCTGCTGGACGAGCAGCGCGGGACGTGCTCGCGTTCCAATTTTCTTCGCGGTGAGCTGTACGCGAGTCGGTACGCGCCGCCCAGCCGCGAGGTGGTTCTGGACGTCCCGGCCCTGGACCGTGTCCGTGTCGAGCTGAACCGCATCGGCGTCAACATGAATCAGATTGCCCGCGCGCGCAACCGGCGCTTGAGCGGCATGGGAGTGCTCGACGCGGTGCGTGAGGAAATGAGGACGAAGGACGAGGCGGAAGCGTTCCGCGAGTTCCGCGATTCGGTGGACAAGCTCCGGGCGCAAGTCGATGGACTGCGTGCGGATTTGCAGGCGTACGTGGAGACGGGAGGTGATGTCTGATGTCAACGACGCATGTGCAGTCGCTTCCGAACGTGCGCGGGCGCATGTCGTACACCGAGTTCGGCGAGGGAAAGCGCAGACGCGCTCATCTGGAAAACGGCACGGACCGCATCGCCGCGCAGATGGGTGACGCTGCCTCAAGAGGGGATTTCATTGTCTACTGCGAGGGGCAGAAGCATCGCCACCCGAACGCGGTCAACGAGGGCTACGAGCTGCGCATCTCATGGGCGACCGACGAGCTTGACCCAAGCAAGGCCGACGACATCCAGCGTGGCATGGAGTACGCGTACACGCTGTGCCACGAGCTTGCCCCCGACTCCATGTGCTGGGTCACCATGCACGTGGACGGCGAGGGAGGCTGCGTGCATGCGCACGCGACCATTGCGAACCACGACGCCCGTACCGGTCAGGTCATCAACAAGGGGGACACGAGCCTCTACGCTCCGCGTGTGAAGGCGGTCAATGATGAGCTGAGCCGTGAGAATGGTTTCTCGGTGCTCGGGGCGGACAAGGAGATGTCCCTCTGGGAGCAGAAGCGCGAGACGTTCCAGCCCGGTTCTTTCGACCGGCGTCTCGGCGACAGGGTGGCCCATGCCCGCGACCGCTCCAGCACGCTGGACGAGTTCAGGCGCAATCTTGGGCTGAGCGGCGTGACGCTGAAGGAGACCACGAAGACCGACGGGAAGACCGGCGAGGTCACGACGGGATGGTCCTACAAGGCTGTGGACGAGTGGGGACCGAAGCGCCGCACCCGCAAGCGCCGTGCCTCCAACCTCGCCGACGACCTGACCCGCGAGGGCATCGAGGCGTACTTCGAGGCGAAGCAGCGCGAGCTTGCGGCACAGGAGCAGGACGCCCCGGCACCGGAGGTCCTTCGCGACGTGCCCGAGACGGCCGAACCGGCAGAACAGCCCTCTACGGATTCCGCTCTCGACGTGTACGACCTCGACCGGGCGTACGTGTCGGAGATGGCGTCCGACCTCCAGAAGGCGCACATCCACCGCTCACGCGAGGAGGGCAAGCCCTTCATGGACGAGCGCTACGAGAGGCTCGTGGAGGCGCGGAACCCCCCGGACGAGCAGCTGGCGAAGCTGCGCGAGGACGTGGACGCCGCAAGGCGCGAGTTCCACGCCTCCAAGGAGGCACGCGACACCCTGCAACACCCGTGCCCGGGGCTTCTGGCCGGCATGCACGTGTTCGCCAAGGCGGGGCGCAACGCCAAGGACCCCGTGTCCCGCATGATGGCCGACATGACCGCCATGATGCTGCGCATGATGATTCAGGAGGCGCTCGCGGAGGAGGCCCGCAGGCAGCGCGAGGAGGCGGAGAGGCGCGTGTACGAGTCCCGCAAGAGCATGTGGGACGCCGAGAAGCGCCTCAAGGCGGCGGAGAAGGCGCTGTCCGACGAGGACGAGCGCGAGACCAAGGCGCACGCCAAGACCATGCGGGCGCGCTATGCCAGGGCGCGAAGTGCCAGCCCAAGCGCGCCGAGGTCGGCGGACAAGGACACGCAGTTCGGCGAGTAGCCGAAAAGATGAGGGAGCAGCGTCAAGCTGCTCCCTTTCTCAATGGATTTCAGGTGCCGGTACGTAGTCCCAGCTGGTCCCGAAGTGCGTGATTCCCCACACGTACAGGTCAAGCTCCTCGTCGCGGAACACCGGCTCGTCGGTGTGCTCCATGATAAACGACGGGTCCTGCACGATGTACCACTGGAAAACCTCGTCCCACGGTGCCCAGTCCCCGCTCACAAGCTCAAGCGGGCGTTTTGCCATCTCGTTTGCGAGCACCATGTTCCCGCACGTCTCGGCGAGGTCGGCGTAGGTCTTGATGCCGTAGTCACTCATCGCTTTTCCCATCCGCTTCCCGCTCCTCGATTCGCTTGAGGTATTCCGCCACGCAGTAGCGCATGGTGCGCAGGGCCTCGCAGTCGATGCTCTCCGCGAGGATGTCCCCGTCGAGGACGACCTCGCCCAGCGCGTTCACGAACCGCCACTCCATCACGTTGTCGATGCGCTTGAGCACGTCCTTCAGGGTGCCGCTGTCGCGCATGGGGGCGTTGCCGTCCACCTTCGCCATGCGCTCAAGCTCCTTGGCCTTCGCCGAGCAGATGCGGGCGGTGCGCCTGAGCACCTGCGCCCTCCACATGGCCTCCTCCTGGGGGCTGTTGGGTTCGAATCGCTCCTTGTCCATCGTGTACCTCCTTGTCTTCGTTTCAGAGGCACCCGACGCCGCAGGCGTCTTTCACGCATGCCCATCCAAAGCCCGGCGAAAGACCTCCGAAAGACCTTCGCAGGGGCTCCGTTCGGGCAGGGGCGCGAAATGGGCTCAGCGCAGCCCACCGAAAGACCTTCGCAGGGGCTTTGTCCGGACAGGGGCGCGAAAAGGTTTCAGAACAGCCCGCCGAAAGACCTCGAAAAGCCCTTCAAAGGTCGGTGCGCCGTGAGGCGCATTATCGTCTCAATCAGGTTGACACGCAGTCGGTCGCCTGCATCTGCGCGAGCGTCTCGATGATTTGACGCTCGGATACCGGGCGAAGGCGCCATGCGTCAAGTCCGATGTTGATGCTCGTCCCGTCATGGAACTCGTCGGGCGATTTCCCGTGGGTGTGCCCGTAGAGATGGACGATGCCGTCAGGCACGTCGGGGGCGTATCTCAACAACGCCTTGTCCAGCGAGTTCGGCGCGACGTCTTTTAACTCGACTCCCCGTTCGATGTACGCCCTGCGTGGCGTGTGCGAGATGATGGCGGGCATGCCGTTCGCAAGCGTCAGGAACAGGTTGGCCGATATGGAGCCGATGCAGACGGACGCGAAGTCGTACGCGTTGGTGTTTCGGATGTGGAAGCCATCGTGGTTCCCCAGTATCAGGTGGATGCGCGAATGAGGTACGGTCAGGTTGTCGAGCAGGTACAGGGCACGGCGGAGGCTCTTGTGGCCGCCGGCGGACAGGTCGCCCGCGATGTAGAGGTCGTCGTTCTTTCCGCATACGGCGTTGATGCGTCGGATGATGAGTCTGTCATGGGCCTCCGTGTCGACCATCTCGTTGAATCGGTACTCCGACAGCTCGCGTCGCAGTTGATTTAAGCCGTCAGGTGCCTCGATGACGTCGCGGTCGGGACGCATCCCAGGTTTCCAGAAACCGCGCGTCGCGGCGACGAACGGGTGGGCCAGGTGCAGGTCGGATGTGAAGTAGCGCATGAGTTCGTGTTCCTCCTTTCGTTATATGGTTTGTTGCGTTTTCGGCTCTCGCCGACGGGAGTCGGTTGTATGGGATGGGGGCTTTTATTTATGCCTAGAAGCGATTTGATTTGGTTGTTGGTACAAGGATGCCAATGCGTCTATTTTAGGGTCTTAAATCGCCCCTCAGGTCGTTTGGGAACCGTCGGCTTGCGTTCGTTGAGTCGTGTTTACGATAGCAAGCCTCGTTTGTGATTCCCTTGATGGTCCGCGGCAGCGCCGCGGTACGTTATTCACCGAAGGGGTCGTGTTGTTATCAGAATCGCGTAAAAATAAAGGGGAACACCCGTTATGCGGATGCTCCCCTTGTTCGGGAAACGGACACCTGCACGCGACCGAAGGGAGCGCGCGGGTCTGTGAGGGCTATGCCCGAACACAGTACGTGCCGTGATGGTCTCGTCGTTACTGATGGTCATGCCACCCATTACTGACGAGCACCACACGAACTGCAATACACGTAGTCCACGTAGGTTTCGGTCTTGTTGGTGCCGTGGTCCTCCTTGTGGGAACCAATCTGAACTGTCTGGTTCTCGTAGATGGGCCTTGTCTGATAACCGCAGTCCTTGCCAGCTATGGCCAGTTCTGCGGCGTGGTCCTCGGCGGCGTTGATATCGGTAGTGGAATAGCCGTCGGAGAAGATGAAGGTGTTGCCTACGACAACCTGCTTGGTGCCGTAGTCGGGAACGTCGACCCAGTTGCTCACCCAGACGTCACGGGTAGCCGTGTGGTTCACCCAAGTGTGCGTGTGGGCAGGCTTGGAAGGCTGGCTGGACTGAGAAGGCTTGCTGGAAGCAGAACCCGCGTTCGAAGAACCGTTGTTGGAAGGCTGGGAACCAGCGTTGCTGTCGGCCTTATTGCCGTCATTCTTGGCAGACGGGGTCGTCTGGGCAGGCTTGTCGTTGACATCGACGTCCTTGTCGGCGTCAGTCGCCTCCTGCTTGGTCTTGTCGCTCGCGTTCGGGTTCTTGGCGACGTTGCCGTCGAGCTTGTCGAGGATGCCCGTTCCCGCATCGCCCTTCAGGGTCTCGTCACCCTTCTTGATGGCGTCCTTGGTCTTGTTGACGATGTCGGCGAGCATGTCGTCGGTGACCTTGTCGGCGGGAATCTGCGCCATAGGGCAGTTGACGGCAGGCGCGGTCTTCGCGTCGGCATCGACGGTGATGTCGACGGGAGCGCCCGTGTCGTAGATGTCGAACGCGGAACCGTCGGAGTTGACGGGGCTGACGAAGCTCACGGTGTAGTCGCCCTCGGCGAGTTCGACCGTGGAAGTGCCCTTGTTGCCATCGGCATCAGGGGTCACCGCGTGGTAGAAGTCCACATCGTTGCCCTCGATATGGGCGATGGCGGGCGTGGAGTTCTCGTCCCAGCCGTGGTCGGCCGTGACGCTGAGGGTCACATCGACGGTCTTTTGTTCGTCGGTAGTGGCCTTGTCTTGCTGCGTGAAAGCGCCTGATGCTGCGGCAATCGACACGGCTATGACGGCAACGACTACGATTGCGATGGCCGCTGTATGCGGCTTGTGGTTTTTAACCCATTCGATTGCCTTTTCCATTTAGTCCACCTCTATCCCTTTTGTGTCAGGGGTGTCCAACACGAAGCCGGCGTGATTTTCGTTGACTATTGTGGCAAGCCCGCTGAAGCCGGCAAATGTCATGTCGTAGACGGTCTGCTTATTGACAGGTGAAAAAAGCTCGATGCGCTCGTTGCGAATTGCCTTTCCGGCTTCGGTATAGCTTACGTTTATACCCCAATTGAGTACATCGGCAGGGGTTTGCTCTTCGTAGTCTGACTCTCCCATGTGGCCTAACTGCGCTTTGTAGAAGGAATACGAAGGGGCGTCGAAGGATATCGTCTCGCTCTGCGTGTTGTTTCCGGTGCCGTCTGTCTCAATGCGAAGCGTGTACGGCTGAGCCTTCGGTTCCTGATACGTAGCCGACTTAGTTGCGGCCTGACCGTCTTTCGCCGCGTTCAGTAGAGCTTCCAATTCGGAGAGCGTTTGGTTGTAAATAGACTTCGTCTGTTCTAAATCAGCGTCGGTTAGGTCTGACAGTGCGCTTCCGCCAAGCCAGGACGTGTACGTGCCGCTGTCGTACTCATCTTTCAGAGCATCGTAGGCGCTTTGAATGCGCTCAATAGCCGGAGCTGTACTGTCGAGGGCGTCCTTACGTTCTGTGTCGAACACCTTCTTGTCTTGCTCCTTTGCCATCTCAACGATTTCATCGTCAGACTTACCGTTCAAGTCTGCGAATGTCGCTCCATCGCATTGGTATGCGGTGACGTTGCCCTTTCCGTCAAAGACAAGAATGCGGTCAATTTCTCCGTCTTTCTCTATTGCGTCATTCTTGTTGTACTGCACCCATACGCTTTTCTGCCCGAAAGCCTGAGATACAGCAAGCGGCTCACTCGCACTCTTTACATCGTTTGCACCTCCACAGCCTGCGAGTGTGAGTGCGAGCAGGCATGCAGTGGCTACCGCAGCTGCGGTAAGTCTTCTCTTCTTCATCCTATGTACCTCCAAATGATTAAGATTTTTAGCCTCACCCGCCGCATCGAAGCGGATGCGGGTCTAATGATATGTCGGGGCCAGAAGAATATGAAGTGTATGGGCTGAAAATAGCCTATACAGATTATTATATTTTACACACATTCTCCATACGATTCAAAAGTAGATGAATTGTATGGGCGGTTAGAGGATGAAATACTACGAAATAGGACAGCGCATACGCCGCTATCGCAAGGCATGCGGTCTGTCGCAGGAGGCTCTTGCCGAGAAAGTGGGCATTTCTGCAACGCATATGAGCCACATCGAGACCGGGAACACCAAGCTGAGCCTTCCGGTTCTCGTAAACATTGCGGAGGCTCTTTCGGTGCAGACGGATGCTCTGCTTTACGACACCCCACGATTTTCCAAGACGGTTGCGTCGGAACACATACAGAATCTGCTTGATTCATGCACGACGGAACAGCTCTATGTGATTATTGATACTCTCGAAGCTCTCAAGGTTTCACTGGACAAGCACGTGGGTGATTGAATTGATTTACAACCTCGACTTGTGAAAGCCCGGTACGAATAGGTGCCGGGCTTTTTCGTGCGCCCATAGGTCGCTGTTATTGCCTATATACACCCATAGGCTATTGATAAAATACACGTTTGGGCGCATAATATCTACCTAAATGGGGGTGATTTCAATGGATGAGAACACAGGCAGCATGACTCCAGCCGAGGAGCTTAAACACATGCGCGAGCTGTACGGTATGAAGCGCTCCGAGTTTTGCGAGCATTTTGGAATCCCTCTACGCTCGCTGCAACATTGGGAGATTGGAGACCGCAAGCCGGCTCCGTTTCTGATTTTCCTCATTCGCAAGGTGTACGACCTCGAACAGGAGAATAAATACTTGCAAGAGTGCATCGACACACTCGACCGTCAAAACGATGAGCTGAAAGCACTTATTAAATCTCAGGCAGATACACAGTAATTAGATGATAAGAGAGGTAAACAATATGAGGCCATTTGCAGAATCGGGTTTTGACGAACTCGACATGGTGTATTTCGAAGAGCATGGTCTGATTACAGACCGGCACATGATTAACCAAGAGGAACTTGAGAAGCTATTAGACGCATCCGTAAACATGTCGAAAGAGGAGCTGGATGCGGCTTTAGATAAATATATCCCGTTGCCGCCGATGGATGAGATAACAAGCAAGATTGTCTTCGAAGAGTTTCGCATGAAGGGCGATTTAAGGTCGATGGTGGGCTTTTACCCAAGAGCCATGAAATGCGTAAGGGAAGGAGATTGGAAAGAGTTCTGCGAGTTTGTCGCAGGCGTTTACCAGCTTTTCCCTGTTGTCTTTGCGGACGGCGGCATATTTGATGATGAAATGCCCTATGAATACAAGCGCGACTTTATCGTTCAGTGCTACGTAAATCACGGGGATGAACTCGACCCCCTCGTTGAGCGTTTGTCGAATTTCGACCCAATTGGCGCGTCGGTTCTGCCCCCAGAATATGCTGATTTGGATGTAATCACGGTGTATCGAGCAGGAGAAGAAGAAATCGAAGAGGCGTCAGAACGCTGTTCTTGGACTCTGAGCAAAGACGTCGCCGACTTCTTTATGTACAAGTACAGGAACAGGCACGCCAATTATCTATATAAAGCAAAGCTTGCGACAAAGGACGTTATCGCATACACCAACGAACGCGAGGAGTTCGAGGTCATTCAGTTTTGCTCTGTGTACGACATAGAGATTCTGGACAGATTGCCGAAGAAAAACAAGTAGTCTTCCACGTTCTATGGGCGACGGGCTTTATGAATCAATAACCGAGGTGGATTTTCATGAGTACAAATAAAGAATCACGCGAGGGGGTGGCTGACAAGGCAAAAACCTGCTTCCTGTATGTTCGCGTCTCCACGAAGATGCAGGTGGAGAATGGAGAATCAATCGAGGCGCAGCTGTACGACCTGCGCGACTATGCAAAGCGCAATAACCTGCGCATCTTGCACGAATATATTGACGATGGATATTCGGGAAAGAACATCACCGGGCGTCCCCACTTCCAAGAGATGATGGAAGAGATAAAATCCGGCGTTCGCGCGGATTATGTTCTTGTGTTCAAGTTGAGCCGTTTCGGGCGTAACGCAGCAGACGCACTTTCGTCGCTTCAGCTTATGCAGGATTACGGAACAAACCTCGTCTGCGTCAAGGATGGCATCAACAGCGAAGCCCAGATGGGCAAGATGATGATTGCGTTCATGTCGGCGTTCGCAGAAATGGAACGTGAAAACATCCTTGTTCAGACGATGGCTGGGCGCGAGCAGAAGGCCCGCGAGGGAAAGTGGAATGGTGGACAAGCCCCCTATGGCTATAGGCTCGTCAAGGACGAAAAGGGCAAGGGGCATCTGGAAATCGACGAAGACGAGGCGGAAATCGTTCGCATCATATTCCGCGAGTACACCAAGAACGGCAAGGGCGTTATGGCGCTCGCATCTTGGCTTAATGCGCAGGGATACCGTAAGAATGTCCGTGGGAACGGCAAGTACGAGCACTTTGTCCCGACGTTTCTAAAGAACGTACTGTGCAACCCTGTATATATTGGAAAAATTGCTTACGGACGTCGCAGGACGACACCCGTCAAGGGCAAGCGCAACGAATACCGCATGATTAAGCAGTCCGATTATGACGTGTACGATGGAGAGCACGAGGCCATCATTGACGAGGCTACATGGAACGCGGCACAGGAGCGCATGGCCGAGGAGTCTCATCCGTTCCCGGAAGCAAAGACTGGCGAGCACGTGCATCTTCTCACGGGAATGCTCATCTGCCCGGTATGCGGGCGCAAGATGATTGCCAACGTCTCACACGGAAAGCGGAAGAAGGATGGGACTGTAGGCAAGTCCACCTACGCGTACGCCTGCAAGTACAGCAAGAAACAGTTCGGGCCAAGTTGCACGTTTACCCGCCAGTTCAAGCAAGAGTACATCGACAGAGAAGTAATCGAGGTCATAGCACGTGCCGCCTACTCCGATGTATTCGAAGAGCGTGTGCGCGACGAGCTTGATGCCGCTGTGGATATTGAGAAGCTGGAAGCGGACGTGGAACGCATAGGCAAGGCACTGGACAACAACAAGGCGGCAAGGCGCATGCTGTCCCGCAAGCTCGATTCTTTGGACGTGTCCGACCGTAGCTATGAGCGTAAGTACGAGGATATGCAGGCGCGGCTCGATAAGCTATATGACGAGTACGCAGACATCGAGACTGCGTTCGATGACGCAAACTCGAAGCTGGAGAGCGCCAAGGAGAAGCAAGTGACGACTGCTCGCATATACGAGATGCTTGACGAGTTTCGTGAGCATTTCGACGAGTATGACCCTGTGCGTAAGAAGGAGATTCTGCGGCAGGTAGTGGATAGCGTTGAGATAAATCCTGACGCAAACCCGAAGAAGGGTGACACGATTGTGACGCGTGTGCGCTTCAAGTGCCCCGTATCCTTTTATCCTACGTTGCCCGAAGAGGCTTATGATGCACTCGGCGTCAAGGAGTTCAACCGCTTGGAAACGACAGAATATGTTTCCGAGAAAAAATCTCGGGTTGACGAAGATACCGTTGAAACCGTCGCGGTCCTCGAGCGCCGCTAACCAGCCCGGGTAGCTTTTTAGGACAAGAAAGGGGGCGGCCCGTCTGGACCGCCCCCTTCGTTGGGCATATGAGTCTCGTTACATCCCCTTGCGCAGGTCGCACACACCGGCTGCCGCCATCTCGCGCAGCAGCGTCTCGCGGTCACGCGTCACAATCAAATCCAGCGGGAAGTGAATCTCGTCGAGCAACTTGCGGGCATGGTCAAGCTTGCCAATTGCCATGCCAATGTGCGCATCGGTCGAAACGCCAATGCCCACGCCCAGTTCGGCACAGCGCTCGGCAATCTTGCGACACACGTTCCAATGCTCGGCATCCGTGCCATGCTCAAGACTATGGTTGTTGATCTCGATGATCTTGTGCTTGGCCTTGGCCGCCAGCAGCACCTCATCGATATCGAACGGCACGCCCGAACGACCCGTATGCCCAAGCATGAACACCTTGGGGTGCTCCAGGGCATTGATGTACATCTGGGTCGTTTGGGCGAGCGTCGCGCCTTCGGCAAACCGCGGATTATGCACACTCGCAACCAGATAATCCAAATTGCGCGTCACCAAATCGAACAGCGAATGCTGACGGCTGTACGAATCGCCGGCAATATCGAGCGAAACGGGAATGTCCTCGCCAAACAAGCTTCCGTTCAGCGAAACGATATCGGCCTCAGCGCCGCGAAGCACCAGCACGCCGCTCCAAATGCGCGGCCAGATATCTTGGTTAATAAAGAACTGAAAACTGCGCAGGTCATTGGGGCAAGGCGTAACCATCGAGCTTAAATGATCGGCGGAACCGAGCACCTGAAGGCCGCGCTCTGCCGCCCAATATATGTTCTCCTCGATGGTTGAATACGCATGCGCGGAGAACATCGTATGAGTATGGATATCACAAGAAAGCAGGTAGGGCATCGGGTCTCCTTATCCGGTATGGCCGTCGCGTATATTCATTGTACGCCTAGCATTCGATGGTCGTAAAACCGCTCCATCCCAACGACACAACGTCCATGACAACGGGGTCCGGTTTAAAACCAAACCCCGTTTCACGTAAAACATTGTAAGCAGAGCGCTTTACTTTTGACGATACTCGTCAGCCAGCTGCTTCCAGGCGGGCAGTGAGTTGACGATAGTCTCGTAGCTCACACAGTAGCCAAGGCGGAACCAGCCCGGCATGCCAAAGCTATCCGAAGGCACCGCGAGCAGTTCGTACTTCTTCGCGCGCTCGCAGAAGGCGTTCGCATCGGGCTCCAGCGCTTTCACCCATAGGTAGAACGCGCCATCCGGCTCAACATACGTGTAGCCGTACTCCGCCAATGCACCGGTAAGCGCCGTGCGGTTGCGTGCATAGGCCTCAACGTCACTCGGCTCATCGATGCAGTCGATAATTACGCGCTGGAAGAGCGCCGGCGCGCACACGAAGCCCAGCGTACGGGCGGCACCGGCAACGGCGGGCATTAGACGAGCTGCCCGAGGATTCGTATCGGGAACCAGGATCCACCCCACGCGCTCGCCCGGCAGCGAAAGCGACTTGGAATACGAGTAGCACACGATGGTGTGCTCGTAGATCGAAGGCACCCAAGGCACCTCGGCGCCATAGACAATCTCGCGATACGGCTCATCCGAGATAAGCGTGATTGGGTTCTCGGGATCGCGCTTGGCGTTGACCTCGCACAAAACATTGGCCAGTCGCGTCAGGGTATCGCGCGTATATACGGCGCCGGTCGGGTTATTCGGCGAGTCGATGATGACGGCAGCCGTCTTATCGGTAATCGCCTTGAGCACGTTATCTACGCTCAGCTGGAACGTATCTTCATCGGCGAGCGCCTCGACACACGTACAGCCGGCCTTCTCAATCCACACACGATACTCCGGGAAGTACGGGGCGATAACAATGACCTCGTCACCCGGGTTCGTAACGGCATTGAGCGTGCAGGTGAGCGAAGCCGCCGCGCCCACCGTCATAAAGACGTCCTTGCCCTCATAGCTCGTACCGAAGCGGCGGTTGAGCGATTCGACGACGGCTGCTCGACATTGCGGCAGGCCCGGAGCGGGGGTGTAGCCGTGCAGCTGGTCACTGGCCAGTTCAAGCGCCTTTTTGATGGACTCCGCGACGGCAGCGGGTGCCGGAACGCTCGGGTTGCCCAGCGAGAAATCGAACACGTTTTCCGCGCCGATTTGCGCCTTACGCTCAAGGCCATAGCTAAAAATCTCGCGGATGATGGAGCTTTCCGCACCGCGAGCATACATGGTTTCGTTGATCATCTGTTCCCCTTTCGCATAGGCGGTATTGTACGCTTTAGTCGGGCAAAGTGCCGCAGCAATGTTGATTGGGGACAGACTTAAATGCGTGAAAACGCTCATTTAAGTCTGTCCCCAATCAACAGACGGCCCCATATCGCTCAAAAGAAAAAGCCTCCGCAGGTTTCCCCGCGGAGGCTTTCACCACAAAGACTATTTGTCGGCGTCGGTGTCGGCACCGGCATCATCGCCGGCATCATCGGATGCGACTTCGGCATCCTCCTGCATAGCCGCCTGCGCAAAGGCTGCGGCATCGGCCGCCAGCTCCTCCTCGCTCATACGAGGCGCGCGCTTCTTGGTCGGCATGCCAGCCGCCTTGGCATTGCGCTCCTCCTTGGCCGCCAGGATATCGCCCTCGCGCTCAAGGTAGGCATCCCACTCGTTGTCGAGCAGGGCGTTCACGGCGTCGCCTTCGACGGTTTCGCGCTCAAGCAGCACCTTCGCCATCAGGTCAAGCTGATCGCGACGAGCATCCAAAATCTCGACCGCACGACGATGGGCCTCACGCATAATGCGCTGGACCTCAATGTCGATGCGACGCGCCGTCTCCTCGGAGTAATCCTGGTGATCGGCGTAATCGCGGCCCAGGAACACCTGATGCTGCGCCTCGCCAAACACCTGCGTTCCAAGCTCCTCGCTCATGCCCAGGCGCGTGACCATCTCGCGCGCCATCTTGGTCGCGCGCTCCAGATCGTTGCTCGCGCCCGACGTGATGTCGTCGCACATGAGTTCCTCGGCAACGCGACCTCCCAAGAACACGGCGAGCTCGTCGAGCATCTCGTTCTTGGTCTTGAGGAAGTGGTCCTCCTGCGGAAGCTGCAGCGTGTAGCCCAGGGCCTGACCGCGGCTGACGATCGAGATCTTGTGGACCGGATCGGAGTGCTCCAGGATATGGCCCACCAAAGCGTGACCGCTCTCGTGGTAGGCAATCGTGATGCGCTCGGCCTCGGTCATCACGCGACCCTTGCGCTGCGGACCGGCAATCACGCGCTCCATCGACTCCTCGACCTCGTCCATCGAGATTACGGAACGATGGCGGCGGGCAGCAAGCAGCGCAGACTCGTTGAGCAGATTTGCCAAATCGGCGCCGGTGAAGCCAACGGTCATCTGGGCGAGCTTCTCAAACTTCACATCCTCGTCCATCGGCTTGTTCTCGGCATGCACGCGCAAGATCTGCTCGCGGCCCTTCACATCCGGACGGTCGACCGTGACCTGACGGTCAAAACGACCGGGGCGCAGCAACGCCGGATCCAGGATGTCAGGACGGTTGGTTGCAGCGATCAGGATGACCGACTCGCTCTCCTCAAAACCGTCCATCTCGACCAGCAGCTGGTTGAGCGTCTGCTCGCGCTCGTCGTGACCGCCGCCCAAGCCAGCTCCGCGCTGACGTCCCACAGCATCGATCTCATCGATGAAGATGATCGACGGAGCCTGGGACTTGGTCTCCTTAAAGAGGTCACGCACGCGGCTGGCGCCGACACCCACGAACATCTCGACAAAGTCGGAACCCGAGATGCTAAAGAACGGCACGCCCGCCTCGCCGGCTACAGCCTTGGCCAGCAGCGTTTTACCGGTGCCCGGAGGGCCCACCAGCAACACGCCGCGCGGAATCTTGGCGCCCAGCTTGCGATAGCGGTCCGGGTCGCTCAAAAAGTCACGGATCTCCTCGAGTTCCTCGACTGCCTCGTCCACGCCGGCAACGTCTTCAAACTTGACCTTGGGGCGCGTGGCCTCGTTGGTCTTGGCGTTGGTCTTGCCAAACTGCATGTTCCTGTTGTTGGCGCCCATCATCTGGCGCATAAAGTAGAACATGATAGCGATCAGGGCGATCGTCGGAAGCACGCTCATCGCCAGGTCGCCCCAAAAATCGGGATCGTTGGTGTTGACGATGTACTTGGTATCGGGGTGCTCCGCCATAAGCTCAGCAAGCGAATCGGAGCCGACATAGGTCGAGGAGAAGCTCTTGAGCTCGCTCGTATCGCCCTTTTCCTTCTTCGTCTTCCAGTAATGACCCGTCACGCTTCCGTCTTGAACCGTATAGGTCAGATCTTCGACGCGATCCTGCTTGATGGCACTCACCATCTCGCTCGTCGCGAGCTTAACGGTGTTGCTGGAATTGGCAAAGCCGGAGCCCATGTTAAAGAAGGCGTAGCCCAGAAGCGCGCAAGCCAAAATAAAATACAGCCAGCCCGTACGCGTGGGCTTCTTGCCTCCGGGCATCCCCGGGATCTTAGGCTCCCGGGGAGTCTGGGAATTGTTATCGTTACGGTCGTCGGGCATCTTACGAATAAACCTCCGGTTTCAAAATGCCCAGATACGGAAGGTTACGATAGCGCTCGGCATAGTCGAGGCCGTAGCCCACCACAAAGGCATCGGGGCAATGGGTTCCAACATACTTGGGCGTGATGGCCGAGGTACGGCCCTCAACGTCCTTCCACAGGAAGGCGGCGACCTCCAGAGAAGCGGGCTTGCGGCTCTCGAGGTTCTTCATCAGATACTTGAGCGTCAGGCCCGAGTCCAGAATGTCCTCGACGATCAGCACGTCGCGACCGCGGATGTCGATATCCAGGTCCTTAATGATACGCACGATACCCGAGGACTTCACGCCGTCGCCATAGCTCGAAACAGCCATGAAATCGATGTTGGTCGGCAGCTCGATCTTGCGCATCAGGTCGCCCATAAAGACCACGGCGCCGCGCAGGACCGCAATCAGCACCAGATCCTTACCCGCGTAGTCACGAGTAATCTGCTCGCCTAGGCGAGAGACGATACCGTCGATATCCTCCTGCGTAAACAGAACCTTCTCGATATCCGGATGTTGAGAAGCCATGACAACCCTTTCTTGTGCTTATCGCCCACACACCGCCGTATGGACGCGAACTTCACATTCTAGCAGCGCACGGGGTATATTTTCCAGCCCGTACGCCATCAGCGCGGGAATACCGTCAACGTCGCACAGAATAGCTGGCGTGGGACGCTATTCCGCATCGACCACACGAAGCAGATACGCCACGCGCGTTGCGGCCGTGCATTTAAAACGTTCGTCCGTGCGAACGCCTGCGACCCATACCACGGCACCTCCCGGAGCCGTTCTCACCACGGGAACGCCTGCGCGCTCAGAGACGGGAATACGAGCCTCGTTGAGTAGGTCGGATACCTTCTTACTTCGCCCACTCATGCCCAACGGACACATCACATCCCCCGACACGGGACCGTCTACCCACAGACGCGCCAAACGCGCCTCGGCGGGGAATCTCCCC
>CAJMPE010000012.1 GCA_905215275.1 uncultured bacterium
GGCGGGGTCGCCCGAGCGCACGAAGCCGTCGCCCGTGCGAACCGTCAGGTAGATGCCATAGAACGCCGATCCGCCAAACGTGGCGTCAAGCGGCGTTCCCACGTAGGCGGACGCCGAGAGCCGCGGCGGCATCTGCGGCGCCAGCTCGTGCACCGGCGCGGCATCGCCCACGGCTGTGTACGTCGCACGCGGCAGCAGGTCATCGCCCTCGGCGTCGGCGCTGTACCACACGACCGGACAGCCCGAAAGACGCGCCAGCTGCGTAGCCATGGCATGAACGATCTGATGCTGATCGGCGCACCGCTGCAGCATGCGGTTGGTCTCGAGCACCATATGCGTGCGGCGGTCGCTGGCGGCAGCCTGTGCCAAGGCGCGGCGCAGGGCCAACGCAATCGAGCTCGACACAAGCGAGACCACGAACATGATGAAGAACATGCCGGGATAGCCGCGGTCGATAAGCGACAGCGAGTAGCGCGGGTCGACAAACAAGAAGTTGTAGAGCGCCACGGCGGCAGCCGAGCTCAGCAAGCAATACAGGCGACTCCAAGTAAAGAATGCGCACAGCTGAACGGCGAACACATAGACGATCATGATGCTCGGCGCGAGACCCGGATGGTCGAGCAGCGCGCCCACAATCGTCGCCGCGACCAGCAGTCCCACCGATACGCAGGCGTCATACAGAGGAGTGCGGCGCGTCAGCGTTGTGCGCCGCCACCAAAAACTATCGGCAATATCGCCGTCCGTACGAACGTCCATCAGCGTCCCGCCCCTCTCTCAAAAACAAAAACCACCACAAAGGGGACAGGCACCCTTGTGGTGGTTTCCCCTTGTGGTGGTTCCAAGTGTAAAGCCTTTGCAACCTGCAGTCGTTAGACAAACAGCACGTGCGCGAGCAGTGCGCACACGCACGCCGCGACAAGCACCGTCACCACGATCGAAATCACGCGATCGGCCATGTCCATGTTGGCACGATTCGTAAAGAACCGATCTTCGGCGGCATCGGCGCGTGCCTCACGCACCATCTCGGCAGCAAGATCGCAACCGTCAAGCACCTTTGCATCCATGGTTTCCTCCCAGGACTCAATCCCCATCAATACAAGCCCGCCCGTTCGCAGACAAACCTCGAGCGTCGACTACGGGCGCTCGTTGGGGGCCAGGCGCTGCATCTTGTTCACGGCTTTGAACTTGGTGAACAGCGGCACGTACTCAAAGCTCACGTTGGAGTTCTCCAGGCCGTACCAACGCGCAGGCGTGCCGGCGGCGCGACGGATGATGTACTTGAGCGTGATGGCCGTACGCTCGCTGGGCTCCACATCGCTTTCGGGCGCCAGAAGCTTACGGATCAGGACGAACTTGAACGTGCCGATGTTACCCGGATCCTTGTAGACCGAGTAGTCATGCGTCTGCGGCGGCAACTCGCCGGTGGCAGCCAGGTCCTGAACAACCTGACGCAGGTAGGCATTGACGCGCTGGTTGATCTTGTAGCCCAGGTACAGATGCACGCGGAACACGTAGTCGGTGCCGAACGTCTCGACCGAATAGGCAAAGGTGTGCGGTTCGTCCATGGTCTCGACATTCACAAACCACCAGGCGCGGGCGCGCTTGGGATGCTTGTCCAAGATCGAATAGACGATATCGCGGTCGATGTAGTCGGTATGGGTGTCCTTGGTCAGGTACACGACGTTGTCGCTCATGCGCTCGTAACGGTCGTCGTCGCGCAGGCGCTTGAGCTGCGGCAGGTAGCTGCGCAGCGGCAGCAGCGTAAACTGGCGCTGCTCGACCGCCGTGCCGTTGTACCAGCACACCATAATGCCCATGATGAGCATGGCCATCAAAATGGTGAAATAGCCACCGTGGAAGAACTTGGTAAGCGAGCTCACAAAGAAGAAGCCCTCGAGCATGAGGAAGAACGCAACGAAGATATACGGGGCAATCTTAAGGCCGCGATCAACATGCAAGTAGAAGAAGAGCAGCAGCGTCGTGCACATCATGGTCAGGGTAATCGCCAAGCCGTAGGCGGCCTCCATGTGCGCCGAGCTCTGGAACAGCAGCACCACGATGACGCAGCCCACAAGCATGACGTTGTTGACCATGGGAATATAGAGCTGGCCCTTGGTCTCGGCAGGATAGAAGACCTGCATGTGCGGCATGAGGTCCAGGCGACTGGCCTCGGACACCAGCGAGAATGCGCCGGTGATGAGCGCCTGCGAGGCAATGATGGCCGCGACGGTGGAAAGGCCGACGGCAAAGGGACGCAGGCCCGGGGTGAGCATCTGGTAGAACGGGTTGAGGTCGGCAATGCCCATGAGCTCGGGGTTGGCAGCGTTGTTCATAAGCCAAGCGCCCTGGCCCATATAGGAAAGCAGCAGGCAGCACTTAACGAACGGCCAGGTGGCGTAGATATTGCCGCGACCCACATGGCCCATGTCGGAGTAGAGCGCCTCGGCACCGGTGGTGGCAAGGAAGCAGCTGCCCAAGATCATGATGCCCGCATGGTTGTTGGGACTCAACAAAAAGCCGATGCCGCGCAGCGGGTTGAGGCACAGCAGCACCGCGGGGTGCTGGAAGACAAAGAACAGACCCGTACCGCCCAGGAACAGAAACCACAGCGTCATGATGGGGCCAAAGGCACGGCCGATCTTGGCCGTGCCGATGCGCTGCACCAAGAAGAGCACAATGATGATGGCAAGCGTGATGGCCACGACGCGGCCCTGATCGTCGCCCAGCACGGCATGGACTGCCGGGATGGTGCGCAGGCCCTCGATGGCCGTGGTAACGGTAACGGCAGGTGTCAGGATGCCGTCGGCGAGCAGCGCGGCGCCACCCAGCATGGCGGGGATGATGAGCCACTTGCCGCAACGCTTGACCAGGCTGTACAGGGCAAAGATACCGCCCTCGCCGTGGTTGTCGGCGCGCAGCGAGATCAGCACGTACTTGACGGTCGTCAGCAGCGTGACCGTCCACACGACAAGGGAGAGCGCGCCGAGCACGAACTCCTCCGTGACGCTTCCGATGCCGCCGTTGCCGGCAACGAGCGCCTTGGTTACATACATGGGGCTGGTGCCGATATCGCCGTACACCACGCCCAGCGTGACGAGCATCGCCGAGATGCTCACAGGAATCGCAGCGTGCGAGGCTGCCTCCTTGGCCTTTTGTTCCATAAGCCGGTTTCCTCCCAACTTTAATGTTCGAAGGGATTATAGATAATCGGCCCATGTTTGAATGGCACTGTTTTCCCAGCTAGATAAACATTTATACGGCCTTTAGGCCACCGCGGCGATATGGAATGTGACAAAGGGACGGTCCCTTTGTCACATCCGTCATTTTCCGAGCCAATTTTTGAACCACCACTCCATGGAGCGGCTCATCTCGGCCATAAAGGGACTGGTGTGCTTGCGGGTATAGATATCCGCGACGCGCTCCCCCACCTCGCGGGCGTGCGGACGGAACATCGCGTCCATCTCGTCCACCTGCGCGTCCATGGTCGCGGCATCCGCACGGCAGTAGCGCTCCTCGTGCACCAGGTTCACCACGGGGTGTGCGATCGCCGGACGCTCCTTACGGGGCGTGCCGATGATGAGCATCGATAGCGGCATGGTATAGGGCGGCAGATCGAGCAGCTCGGCAACTTCCTCGGCATTCTCGACGATATCACCGATATAGCAGCTCCCCAGGCCCAGGGCCTCGGCGGCAACCACGGCGTTTTGCGCGGCGATCACGGCATCCTGAGCCGCGATGGCAAAGTCGCCCAAACCCGGCGCGCGGCGGGGCGCCTTGCCCGTGCGCTCGACAAACTCGGGCTCAAAGCAGCCCACGTGCTCAAACAGATCGATCCACTTGGCATAATCGACCACAAATATAAGTGCCCAGGGCGCCTTGGCAATCATGGGCTGGTGATCGCACAGGTCGGCGAGGCGGTCCAGCGTAGCCTGCTCGCGAATGCTTACGATGGAATACATCATCATGGCGCCCGCCGACGGCGCGCGACTCGCCGCATGCAAAATTGCCGCCCGCTGCTCGTCGGTCACCGCCACGGGACGGTCGTCGTCATCACGCGCGAAGGCACGCGTGGAGGAACGGTGCTCCAACGTGTCCAGCACCGCATTGCCCGTGGTCTCGACCGGATAGCCACACGTATCCACAGCCTTGGTGCAAACCTGCTCGTTCATCGCCTCATCCTCGCTAATTCTTTAAGAAGCCTTTACGTTTCCGTGTAATTCCCGTCCATTATCGCGCAGGTCGCCACTACATTGCGCCACACCGCCACACGTGCGCGTTAATATGGCTGGTTGTTGTGCGCAGACACCAATTGCAGCGCATATCTTGGTAACAATCGGGTAAACCCCCGCTTTCGTAGGTTTTAAGTTTGTGAGGAGTCTCAGCATGTTCGCTGCCGCCATCTCGCTCGTCGGTCTTGCGGCGACCGTCTACCTTGTCTTGCGCGAGGCCAAGGCCATTCGCGCTCAGTCGGGCACCGTTGCCAAAAGCGCTCTTGGGTGGAGCGTCGCCTTCGGCCTGTTCCAGGTCTTTTTGACCGTTTGGGGCGCCATTGGCCTCGTCGCCCAAAACGAGCCGCTCGCCTTTGTGATGCTCATCCTGACCAACGCCATCCTCACCGGCTGCGCTTGGGCCAGCATCGCACGCGACCGCATCGCCCCGCGCGTCTTTGCGTTCGCCGCGCCCGACGCCCCCGCCCCCACCGGCAAGCTCGCCCGTCTGCGCGGCGCCTTTGTGGGCAAGCCACTCGTCGCCGCCGTCCTGTGTCTGCTGCTCGCCGGCGTCTTTGCGCTGCTGGGCATGGAAGTCTCGTCCAACCACGACTTTACCTGGGTCTACCCCCTGTGCATCCTGCTCGAGTGGGCCATCATCACCACGCTCATGGTCGGCCTGTTCTTCCTGTTCCAGCGCCACGGCGCAGCTCCGGCCGTCCTGGCCTTCGCCCTCTTTATCCTGGGCATTGCCGAGTTCTTCGTCATCACGTTTAAATCCATGCCCATCCAGCCGGGCGACCTTTCGGCCATCTCCACCGCCGCCGCGGTCGCCGGCACCGGCTACACCTTCTCGATCTCACTGTTCTGCGTGCTGTCCATGGGCTTTACCGCCATCGCCATGCTGCTGTGCGAGTACGCCGGCCTGGTGGCACCGCACCGTCAGAAGGGCGCCGCCAACGCCAAGCGCATGCTGCTCACCAACCTGCTCGTGGCGGTGCTGTGCCTGGGCGGCGTGACCGCGCATGTCACGCTCATCGACTACTACAACACCCTCGGCATCACCGTCTACACCTGGCGCCCGCTCGAGAGCTACTGGCGCGAGGGCTACCTGCCCGCTTTCATTAGCGCAGCGCAGTCCATCAAGCCGCCCAAACCCGCCGACTACTCCGTCGACGATGCCAAGGCCACGCTCAAAAAGTACGCCAAGGCCTACGACAAGTCCGACGCCGCCAAGAGTGACGAGCGCACCGCCGCAAAGGAGCAGTTCGACAGCGAGAAGCCCACGGTCATCGCCATCATGAACGAGACCTTCTCGGATCTGTCGATCTACCAGAACATGCGCGCCGGCTACGAGGGTCCGCAGTACTTTAAGAACCTGTCCAACTGCCTCAGCCGCGGCAAGCTCTACGTGAGCGCCTACGGCGGCGGCACCGCCAATACCGAGTTTGAGTTTATGACCGGCAACTCCATGGCCAACCTGGGCTCGGGCGTGTACCCCTACACCATCTACAACATGGAAACGACCGGGAATCTGGCAGAGCAGTTCAAGTCGCTCGGCTATTCCACCACCGCCATGCACCCCAACCACGCGACCAACTGGAACCGCGAGAACGTGTACAAGGACTTTGGCTTTGACCAGTTCCTGTCCATCAACGATTTCCAGGGCGCCGATACCCTGCGCGGTATGGTGACCGACCAGGCGACCTACGACAAGATTCTTGAGCTGCTCGACCAGAACGCCGATCCGCAGTTTATCTTCGACGTGACCATGCAGAACCACTCGGGCTACGACACGGGCCTGCTGCCGGCCGACAAGCAAATGCACCTGAACATCGACACGACCGACCTGGACGCTAAGACCGTCGAGGACGGCACGCTCTCCGATGTCGACGAGTATGTCTCGTGCATCGAGCAGTCCGACCAGGCGCTTCGCTACTTCCTCAACGCCCTGAGCAAGCTCGACCGTAAGGTAGTCGTGGTGTTCTGGGGCGACCACCAGCCGTTCTTCCCGTCCAAGTTCAACGACAAGTGGTTTACCGGCGAGGACGATGCCACGCACCAGGAACGTCTGTGGCAGACCGACTACATCATCTGGGCCAACTACGACGTTGCCGGCTGCGACCAGACGAGCGAGGTCGACGACCTGTCCACCAACTACCTGTCCACCCAGCTGATGCAGCTGATCGGTGCCCCGCTTTCCGACTATCAGAAGGCGCACATGACGCTGCGCGAGTCGCTGCCCGCCATCAACTCGGTGGGCTACGAGGACGCCAGCCTGCGCTGGGCGCTCTCCTCCAACGTCACCGGTGACGACGCCGCCGCGGCAGCCGCCACCAAGGCGCGCGAGGATTACGCCAAGATGCAGTACTACGAGATGTTCCGCGACGGCAAGAACGTCTACACCAAGCACTTCCAGACCGAGGCCAACGAGACCGACCCCAACCTGGCGCCGGGCACGACCAAGATCAAGTAACGGCGCGTCTTAACTGGTTCGTCTGCCCGGCGGCGCGGAATGTAAGGTTCCCTGCTCGGACAGTCCTGCGCAAGACGGAGGCTACATTAAGTGGCCTCCTTTGCGTGCGGAACTCGCGATGAACCTTACATACCTCCGCCCGGACAGACGCCCTGTTGTTGGAGCGTGGCTTGTCTTGGGTGTATCGCCGAATATATAAGTTGAAGGCCACGTTATGTGGCCTTCTTTGTTTGCGGAAAGTGTGTCCCGGAATTCTTGTCTGGAATGGGATGCAGTTTCCGCTTGCGGAGTCTCCACTCAACAGAAAACCCGGGTGGCCTGTTTTTTGGCTACCCGGGTTTTTGGGTTGTCGATATGTTCGACTGGCTACTAGTGGGTCTTGCGGCGCTTGATCAGCATGATGAGGGCTATCACTACGAGCGTTGCTCCCGCTGCTGCTGCGGTGGCGACTAGGGCGAATGTTTGGTCGCCGGTGTTTGCGAGGTTCTTCGCTGTGGTCGTAGTCTTGACCTTGGTGTCGGTCTTAGCTCCGTTGTCGGACTTGGGCTTGTCCGGGTTCGTCGGGGTCTCAGGAGTCTCGGGGTCCTTTGAGCCTTCGGAATCGGTTGGGCCGGCGGTGTTTACCAGCGTATGGTCCAGGAACTTCTTGGCGCCCGCACTTGCCTGTGAGAACAGGCGGCGCGTGCGGATCGGGGTGGCGTTCACCGTTGTGGGCGCCGTCTCCTCGGCCTCGATATTCACGAGCGTCGTGCCGGTGTCGAGGCCCACGTCGTTGTATCCCACGTGGCAGTAATACTGCGCACCGTCATCGTCTGCGGTCAGGTCAATCTCGAGCTTTGAGGCCGTTCCAGCCGCGAGGTTGCCATCGGCACCCACGAGCTTAAACTCTGTCTCGCCGCGGCCCTTGCGGTACCACATATAGGTCGGTGCCAGTCCTGTTTCGCTATCGTCGGCACCGAGTTGCTTCACATGGCCAATCGCCGAGAGCGTCAGGTGGCTTCCCGCCGTGCGCTCAACCGAAGAGTCGTATCCAAGATCCGACCCCTCCGCAGCATCCGCCGCAGGTCCGCTCACGGTCATCGTCATGCCATCGGGCATGGTCTTGACCGTGATGATTGCCGAGCGAATACCTGTTTCGGTCGTGGATCCATTCTTAACGGCGGCGATGGCGAATCGATACTCCGTATTGGGCTGCAGCCCATCCCACTTGAGCGAGGTCTGCGTGTTGTCGGCAATCTTCCAGCTATTGACGACCGCATCCGCCACATTGCTCTGCAGCATGCCCACGCCGTAGCTAAAGCCACTCTTGTTTGCGAGTACATCATCCCAGCTAAACGTAACGCTGGTCGAATCGACGGCGTTTGCCGTAAAGCCCGTCACGGCCGGCGCGTCGGGCATCTCGACGTCCTTAACGTCATAGCCCACGATCCAGAACTGGTCGGTGTCCTTGGTGCCGAGCTTGTCGCCCGAGTCTGCCTCGAACTTGTCGACATCCACCGCGTTGACGCCCAGACGCCACACAAAACCGTACTTGCCCTGCGCGGCCTCGGGCAGGTTGTCGACGGTGCCGCCGTATTCGGTCGATTCACTCGAGGAGTTACCCGTAGTAAAGCCGGCGTTGGCACCAAAGCACAGGCCGCCAAACAACTCGTGCTTTGCGAGCTTCGCGCCCATGACAACGCTGCCGTTCAGCGTCAAGCCGAGCTCGAGCTCCTGCTCCTTGCCCTCCTCGACTTCGATGGTCTGCTCAATGCTCGCCCCCGACTGCGCGGCGGCGCCGTTAAACCCATCGTGCGTGTAGGCGCGCGTTACGCCAGGCTTGCCCAGGCCAAAGGAATCCCCAACGGGAGTCTCGCCGTTGAGCGTCGTTTGATAGGTTCCGGGTTCTCCCGACCGGTTGGTCAAAAAGTAGCTGAGCGGCGTCATATTGTGCTGTTTGGCAATGCGGTCATAGGCCTCGACATTAACGACCGAGGTCTGCGCGCCGAGCGACACGGGCGCCGCCATCACGCCCTTGCCACCAGTTTCCTCATTTTCGATCTCATACTCGTAATAGACCATCGGAATCGTGTAGACCACGGCCTTGTCACCCTCGCCGGCATGTGACTCATAGCTTACGCTTGCGCTGACCGTGCGCTCGCTCCGGTAGTCATAGCATCCCTCGGCGGCAAAATCGACTGAAGCATTCATCGCGACCAGGGGCGGACCGGTCTGCACCTCGACGGCAACGCCCAACTCGGCGCCAATGGTATAGCCCTGGGATGTCCCCGTGCCCTTTTCCTCTCCGTATGACGTGCCGCCCAACACCAGATAGCCGTATGCCTGCTCCAAATCCTCAACATAGGGCGCATCCTGCAGCACGGCAAGCGCGCGGGTTGGTATAGACCTTGTAGCGGTCCTTGTACGTGATCTTGACGCTGTCGTTGTCGACATCGGGCAGCGCGAGCGAGATAAATGTGCCGTAGGTAGTGCCGCGACGGTTGCTCTCGCTAATCACCTGCTCCTCGCCGCGGCGCACCTTTCCGTTCTCGTCGAGCGAAAAATGCGAGGCGGTCATCCAATAGTAGTCATCGTTCTTGCGCAGGTCCTCGTCGCGGTGCTTGCCCACCACGGCGATAAAGCTCTCGTTATAGCGGTCCGAACCCGAGACGCTGCCCGCCTTGACGTCGCTGATCCACACCTGCTCTATACCCTTGTGGTCATGCTTGTTGCTGCTGTTGTATTGCTGACCGCTCATGCTCATGGTTCCGACCATGGACCCCAAGCCCTGAGCCCCGCTCTGTGCCGTGTTGCAGGCAAAGTCGCGGAACACATCGCCGCCCACGAGCACCTCGTCGACCGCCAGCTGCTCGGACAGGCCGTCAAGGTTGGCAGTGGCAAGGGCAATAGGCGCCAAGGTGCACGGATAGCGCTTATCCTGAGCGCTATCCTTCCATGCGCTGTTGGGCACATGCATCAGCCCATAGGAGGCGAGGAGCCCGTCTCTGTATTCCTTGCAATCGGAAAGCTTGAACTCGCCAGACTCCGAGTCAAAATACGCATAGCGGTACAGCGCGCCGTACAGCCCCTTGCTGCCGTCAGAAGCGCCGTAATCAAAAGCGCTGCGTTGCCAGTCATAGCCCGCAAGAATAAGGCCCGTGACGGTTTCACCCGTCTTCTTTCCTTCTTCATCGTAGGCGGCAAACGTGCCGAACGTCGCATTCGCAGCGACCATGGTCTTGCCGTTCGCGGAGAGGGAGATTGCGCCCGCGTCGCCCAGAGCATCGACATGGACGAGCGCACCCTTGGATGCATCCCACGAAAACAGCTCGCAATGCGTCGACTTATCAATATTCTTCTTGCCGTAGGGTGCCGAGACCACGATGGCGAGGTCATCGCAAAAATCGCGATCGAGGTCGCCGGCCGCTAGCGAAACGACAGGAGCTGACTGAAGCTGCGTCCAGGAGTCGTTCCCGCCCTTGTTGTGCGTGGTGTAGTCCGCAGCGTTACCGGCATCGATCTTGACGACGCTTTGCTTCCAGTTGCCGCCCTCCAAGTCATACATGTCGACTACAGCCTTGCGCACGCCGTTCTCGTCGACATAGCAGCCCGCGTAGACAAAAAGCTCGTCGACGCCGTCGCCATCGACATCGCCCGCCTCGACATCAAAGACGGCGTCGTGCTCTTGCAGGTAACCGGCATCCAGGTACTTAAAACGGCCTTCGTACATCATATTAGTGTTGACCGTCACCGGCAGGTGTGTGTCGAGAGTGCGCGTACGCCCGTTGCTAAACGAGTAGAGGACCAGCTCAACCTTTCCGGCGTATGACTTGCCGTCAATCGTCGTGGAGGAACTGTCGCCGTAGGCACGGAGCTCGACAACGCGGCTCTTTTTGCCCGTGCTGGCGTCGCTGCAGAACTCAACACTCGTGGCGTGAATGCCCGAGAAACCGTTGTTGTCGTTGGCGAGTACTGTTGAGGACTCATTGTTGCTTAGGTACGACCAGGTGCCGCCACCGTAGTCGCTATGCTTGTAGAGATCGCTGTTCGTATCGAAGTTGTTGACGTTTTGCCAGAACTTTGCGGCGCCCCACACACTTCCGTAGCCATCGGTGAGTTTGCTGCTGCCGCCAATGTCACCGCGCTCGACGTTCTCGAGCTTGTCGCGCAGAGTGTAGCGATTGCCATGGCTACCGTTAGCTGCCATATAGACCTCGCTGCGCGTGGCAAACGTCGTGGGGGTATCAGTGGAATAGGGGCCAACGGTATCGGCCGGAATGTCCTCGCTCGTGCCCAGACCCAGGGCTTGATAATCCTGCTCGGTCATATCGGTGATTGCGGGCGCGTCTGCCGCCTGGGCAACCTGGGGCGTGGCCGTGAAGCAGGCGACGCTCGTGGCGACCAACGCAGCAAGCGCCGCCGTCCCAACAAGCGGGATTTTCGACAGCCTATGGATACGGGGGTGTGGAACGTACATGAGGGACCTCGCTTTATTCGAGTGGAGTGGACTCATTTTTGCAAATGATACATCCGATGCCCGATATCACGTGTCTCATTTTCGCCAACGGCGTGTCTCATTTTTGAGAATCCGAGATGCCGCGGAAATCTTATCCCAGCTCAAAGGCCATTTCTGGGATGTATTTTCCGTCGAGTGCCTCATCGGGAAACTGCATCCCATTTCAAGCGTCGATTCTGGGACGCACTTTCCCCTTAGACCCTCAACCGGAAACCGCATCCCACTTTGAGCGCAAATTCCGGGATGCATTTTCCGCTTGAGCCTCATTGGGAAACGGCGTCCCACTTTGAGGGCTGATTGTGGGATGCATTTTCCGGTTTTGCTCTCATTGGGAAAATGCATCCCGTTTCTTGACCGAATAATGGGACGCAATTTCCCGTTGGAGCGCCTTTGGGAAAGTGTGTCCCACTTCGACCGCCCAGAGTGGGATGCACTTTCCGCAAAGCACCTCAACGGGAAACTACGTCCCATTCCAAAGGCAAATTCCGGGACGCATTTTTCGAAAGCCTGCCCATCCGGAAAGCCCGTCCCACTTTGGACGCATCCGGGCACGGAACCATCGACCTATCAGGCCCCCCATCAATAAAGAGGCGTCCTCCCGGACGGCGGGGCACGAAGTTCATCGCGAGTTCCGCACGCAAAGAAGGCCACTTAATGTGGCCTTCGTCTTGCGCAGGACTGTAGAGCAGGAAACCTTATATCCGGCCCCTCCGGCCGGGGACCGCGCCTTTGCGACTACAGCGTCATGTTCGGATCGGCGTCGACGTCGAACGGCGAGATTTCTCCTCGATCGAATTTACGGCGGGCGACCTCCGCGATCATGGCAGCGTTGTCGGTGCATGCCGAAAGAGGCGGCACCGTCACGCGGATGCCCTGGCGCCCGAGCTTCTTGATCATCATCTCGCGCAGATGCGGATTAGCCGAGACGCCGCCGCCGATGCAGTATTCCTTGCACCCGGTGGCATGCAGCGCGTTCTTGGCCTTCTTGTACTGAACGTCAAAGACTGCGGCCTCAAACGAAGCCGCCAGGTCGGGCAGATGAATCGTGCGCCCGGCCTTGGTCTCCTGCTCGATGTAGAGCGTCACCGCCGTCTTAAGGCCCGAAAGCGAGAATCGATAGTCTCCCCTACTATTGAGCGCACGGGGGAAGTCAATCGCGCGGGGATTGCCCGTCTCGGCCAGTTTGGAAATGATGGGGCCGCCGGGATAGCCCAAACCCAGCGCCTTAGCCACCTTGTCAAAGGCCTCACCCACGGCGTCGTCGAGCGTCTCGCCGAGCACCTCGTAGTCGCCCCACGCCTTGACGTGAACAAGCATGGTATGACCGCCCGAGACGAGCGTGAAGATAAACGGCGGCTTGAGATCGGGCTGCGCCAGCAGGTTGGCAAACAGGTGGCCCTCCAGATGATTGACACACACGAGCGGTTTACCGGCAGCATAGGCAAAGCCCTTGGCGAAGGCGACGCCCACCACCAGAGCACCCACCAGGCCCGGACCCTGTGTCACGCCAACAGCGGCGAGTTCGCTCGGCGCGATGGCTCCGCCCTCAAGACCAAGCGATGCCGCGGCATCCTCGAGCGCCGCGTCCACCACGCTCACGATAACTTCAACGTGCTTGCGCGAAGCGATCTCGGGCACTACGCCGCCAAAACGGGCATGAAAATCGATCTGCGTCGAAACCTGATTGGCCAGCATGTTACCGTCCGCATCGATAATCGCCACAGCCGTCTCATCGCACGAACTCTCGATGGCAAGCACCAGGCGGCGGCGCTCAATTTCGGCGCGTTCCTCGACGGTGCGCTCGGGTGCAGGTAGCGGCCATACACGCTGCTCAGCCGCCGTCGGCTCGGGCGAAGCGTTGTCGACCGGGAGCACCAAGGGCAGCGGCGCCGTCATGACGATGGCATCTTTGCCAACACCGTAGTAACCGCGGCGGCAGCCCGCCTCGGTAAAGCCCAGGGAGGCATAGAGTGCAATAGCGCCCTCGTTGCCGTCCTCGACCTCGAGCGAAGCCGTGGTGCAGCCGAGCATCTGGGCATCGTAGCTCACGTGCGACAGCAGCTTGCGGGCAATACCCTCGCGGCGATGCTTCGGATCGACGGCAACATCCAGAATCTGCACGTCACCGTCCACGACCATGCCACCGGCAAGCCCCAGCAGCTGACCGTCGTCGTGCGCCACCCACCAGCTGCGCGGCGCCGCAACATCCTCGCCCAGCTCGGATAGAAACATGCCCGGCGTCCACGCCTCGTGTCCAGCGCCTTCAAAGCAGGCGGCCTCCAGCGCACTTGCGCCCTCGGCGTCCGCCGCACCCATGGGGCGGAATTGCAGATGGCGACCGGCGAGCTCATCGGCAACGCCCGTAATTTCGCTCTTCGCGCTCTCGGCAAGACCGAGGCGTTTGCGCTCGTTTTCCTCGGCATCAGAAAGGCGCGTATAGATCGGAAGGACGCGGGCCGGGTCGCCGTCACCCGCGGCATGTGCAAGGAGGAGGCCCTCGCCCGAAGGCCACCACAAGCCGCGCTCTACGCAGCGAGCGACCTCATCCTCGCCCAGCAGCTTGCCATAGCGCACGAGACCGTCGCCAGTCAGCTGAACCTGGTCCCAGTCCGCGGCTTGGCGCCACTCATCAAGCGCCACGGCAGCCTTGACCACGTGCTCGCGCTCAAACTGACGCTCGGGGCCCTCGTCGCTCAGTACATACAAAGCCGGATACACCTCGCCGCGCATGGCATCGGCCAGAATGCCGAGTTTGCCACGCACGCCAGCCTTCCACGCGGTCCATGCGCAGGCATCGAGCGTCGACACACCCAACAGCGGCACGTTGGCACCGCGCGCCAAGCCCTTGGCGGTGGAAATGCCGATACGCACGCCGGTAAACGAACCCGGACCGCGACCGACGACGTAACTGCCCACGTCGGCACGGTCCATGCCGGCCTGAGCAAGCACGCTATCGACGGTATTCACGAGCTCCACATTGGCATGGCGACGACACATATGGTCGCCGCTCACCAGCTTCGCCTCGCCCGTCTGCCCATCAATCCAGCTTGCCGCGCAGGCAAGCATATCGGTCGAAGTATCGAGCGCTACCACCAGCGCGTAATCGTTATGCAAGCTCATCTTGTACAGCCTTATCAATCAAATCGGAAAGCTTCGCTGCGCGCTCGCCGTGCACCTCGAGCGTTATCATTCGCACGTCGCTATCGTTCTCATCACGCTTAAGCGTTACCGAAAGATACTCGTCTGTCAGTTCGTCCTGGAACTGTTCGCCCCACTCCAACAGACAGGCACCCTCATAGCCCAGTACATCGAAAATGCCCGTATCCTCGAGCTCGTAAGCATGCTCCAGACGGTACAGGTCAAAGTGGAACAGCGGAATACGCCCCTGGTCATGAACAGCCATGAGTGCGAATGTGGGGCTCGTGACCATATGGCCGTCGCCCAGACCACGCGAAACGCCCTTGGTAAAGTGGGTTTTGCCCACCCCGAGGCCGCCGGTCAAGATCAGCACATCACCATCTTCCAGGCACGGCGCAACCAACTCGCCAAAATACTCCGTATCTGCAGAGCAAGCCGTTTTATAAATACCTACCCCCAGGCGCTCCAGGGACATATATGCTCCTTATTATTCCGAGGCACCCTCTGGCGCGGGATGCCGCTCCAGATAGTCGCCCAGCATCTTAAAGTCTTCCTCCAGCAGCTCCTGCCACGCCGGATTACGCAGCGCCGCCGCCGGATGGAACGTGGGCATCACCACAAAATGCCCCATCTGATGGAACCTGCCGCGCAGCTTGGTGATGCCAATCTCGGTCTTAAGCACAAAGTGCGTCGCGGGGTTACCGAGCGTCACGATGATATCGGGCCAAATGCTTCGAATCTGCTCACGCAAAAACGGTGAACAGGCCAGCACTTCCTCGGGCCGAGGATTGCGATTTCCCGGTGGGCGACACTTAAGCACGTTGGCAATGTAGACGTCTTCGCGCTTGAGGCCAGCCAGCGACAGGATGCCGTTGAGATCCTCGCCCGCCGCCCCCACAAACGGTTCGCCTTGCAGATCCTCGTTACGCCCCGGCGCCTCGCCGATAAACATTACGCGGGCGTGGGGGTTTCCCACGCCAAACACGATGTTATGGCGCGACTGATAGAGCTGGCAGAGATGACAGTCGCCTAAAACAGCCTCAATCTCCTCGAGCGCAACTTCGCGCGGCGCCTGGTGACTATGTCCGGGGATGTGCATGACACCCATAGTGGCTCCTACACGTAGACCTTGTCGAGACGCATGCCAAAGCCGCAAGCAACCTCGTAGTTAATCGTGCCGCGCAGGCGCGCCATCTCGTCCATGGTGATCTCGGCATCACCATCGCGGCCGACAATGATCATCTCGTCGCCATACTCGGCCTCGGGAATCTCATGCGCCGGATTGGACTGGATGGCGACCATAAACTGGTCCATGCAGATGTTACCCACCTGACGAACGCGTTCACCGCGATACAGCACGTCCATACGATTGGAGAGCGTACGCGAAAGACCATCGGCATAACCGATCGGCAGCGTGCAAATCTGAACGCGTGTGCGCGGTACGCGGTAGGTAAAACCGTAGCCCACGCCCTCACCCATCGCAGGATGCGCCACACGCGTCACGCGCGCATGGACGCTCATAACACGATCGAGCTTCATCACGCGGCCGCTCAGCTCGCATGGCTGCATGCCGTACAAGCCAACGCCGGCGCGAATCATATCAAAACGCATCGAGGGATCGAGCATCGAGGACGGCGTGTTGGCACAGTGCACGATGCCGCACTCAAAACCCGCGTCCTTAATGGCTTGAACGGCTTCGGTAAAGCGTTGGCACTGCAGTTTGTAGTCCCAACCCGAAGGTTCATCGGCCGTGGCGAAGTGCGTAAATACGCCATCACACTGGATACCGCGATGGAAGCTAATGCCACGAACAAAGTCGAGCACCTGCGTGTAGTGAACACCGATGCGGTTCATACCCGTCTCGATGGCTAGATGGTACTTGCCAACCTTGCCTGCCGCGACAGCGCACTCGCCATAGGCAAGGGCGAAATCGGACGTATAGACCGAAGGCATAATGTCAAACTCAAGCAGTGTGGGGATAGCCTCGATAGGCGGCTCGCTTAGGATCAGGATGGGTTTTGTGATCCCGCCCTGTCGAAGCTCAACGCCTTCACTAACCGTCGCCACGGCAAACATGTCGGCACCGGCCGAATACATGATTTTGGCGCACTCGACGGCACCATGGCCATAGGCATCGGCCTTGACCACGCAGCACAGTCGCTGACGTGGATCGAGCAGATTCTTGTAAGCCCTCGTGTTGCGGCGAAGCGCCCCTCGGTCAATCTCAACCCAGGACCAGCGCGTCAAATCGGCTTTATTCATGATTAGTCATCCGACCCTTCGTCCATGATTCCCAGATCATCGAGTGCATCCTTTGCCGCCAATTCCATGGCAGGACCGATCAAGTCGATCAGGTCGGTTGCAATAACACTCTTCTCACCATACTCCGTCGCCGCGGCAAAACCCGCGTAGCTGTGAAGCGCAACGGCATACGAATACAGCAGCTCCCAGCGATCCATCTCATCACGCATGGTAGCCAGTGTGCCAGCCAAAATGCCCGCAAGAACATCGCCCGAACCGGCAGTCGCCAACGACGCCGGACCCGAGAGCGGCAAAAGCACGCGCTCAACGCCACAGATAGCCGTCGTCGGCCCCTTGGCAATAACTACGAGATTGTCGGAGCCAGCAGCCCAGACAACCTTCTGCGCGGCCGCAATTGCAGTCCCCAGATCGTTAACCTCGTCACCGGCAACCAAGCGCGAAAGCTCGCGATAGTGCGGCGTCATGACGAGCGGCTGCTCACGGCGGTACATCTCAGGGTTGCTATCGATACCGTCGATAGCAATCTTAGAAAGGCAGTTGAGCGCATCGGCATCGAGGATCAACGGCACATCAAGCTCTAACAAGCCCGAAACCACCTGCATGGCACCGGCAGACGTCGTCATGCCGGGACCGCACAGTACGCAGCTGTACTTCTTTGCAATCTCGCACACGGTCATACGAGCAGCGGCACCAAAAGAGCCGCGGGAATCGGACGGAATAGCAAAAACCGGAATCGAGGGAAGTGCCATACGAATAAGATTGGCGCACGCATCGGGCGTCGCGACAGCCACATAGCCGGCACCCGCGCGGGCAGCAGACTTGGCGGCCATGATGGCAGCGCCAGGATACTGCGCCGAGCCGGCAACAATAAGGACGGAACCGCGAGAATACTTATCGATATTCGTGGGCAGCGGAGCAAAGAAATCCACCAGGTCACCGGGCTCGACAATCTCGGCGGCATGATCGACATCATCGATGACCTCATCAAGGCGATCATAGAGGCTACCGCACACTAGATCACCGGCGTACTCGGGGCCATCAGCGCTGTAGAGGCCAATCTTGGGCGTGATCATCGTGACGGTACGCTCGGCACGGATGCAGTCGTCGTCGACAACACCGGTTTCGGCATTCAGACCCGAAGGAACATCGATGGACACCACATGGTCGGCGCAGTCGTTAACCGTCGGAATCCAGATGGAAAACGGCGCACGCAGGTCACCGTGGAAACCGGTACCAAAAATAGCGTCAACAACAACGTCGGCCTTATCGATCAAAACCTCAAGCTCATCTCGTGAGGGACCGACGCACACATGTACGTCACGACCGGCGGTACGGCGGGCAACATGGCGAGCCAGAGCGGCGGGAATCTCATCCGGCTCAACCGGAGACACGATATCCACGTCAACGCCCTTATGACTCAAGATATCAGCCGCGACCCAGCCGTCGCCACCGTTGTTGCCAAAACCGACCAGAACAAGGACGCGATCGGGATTGAGTTTTAGAATTTCAGTAGCAGCAAACTCACCCGCCAGTTCCATAAGTTCGGCCTTCGAAGTTCCTTCGCGTTCGATAATATCCTCGAGACGAACGACTTCCTCGGTACTCAAAACCGGTTTCATCTATGCTCCTAGCGTATCTCGCGAAGCATCGCCCAGGTGCTCCGTTAAAGCTGAATTTTGCAGTTGCTCAAGCTCATCTAAAACCGAGCGAGCCTCTTTAAACGTTTGTGCAACGCGTTCCTTGGTGCTCACCTTTTCTTCCTTAGGCTTAGGTCGAGCATCCTCGGTGATCGCAATGGCATTGGCTACGGCCAAATCACCCGTCAAGGTAATGGAAAGCGCAACTTCAACGACACCCAACTCTTGAGCAATCTTGAGCGCTCGACCTGAAAGCACTGCTTTAGGCTTTCCGAGGTTATCACGCGTTACCGAGACGTCTTTGCGGCCGACGCCCTGGCTAAAGCCCGTACCAAGAGCCTTGAGAACCGCTTCACGAGAAGCAAAACGGCTCGCATAGTGCGCCGCAGGACGCGATGAAGCGTCGCAATATGCGCACTCTTCTTCGGTAAACACACGCCGAGCAAACGACGGCGTCTTTTCAAGGATTGATTTCATGCGGGAAATCTCGACGATATCAACGCCGATACCAGCTTCAGCCATGTTCACCTCCATATTGCACAGACTAAGTTATTGTAGCCCGTTAACGGAAGATGCGACAAACGAGGGTCATAAAACACAGCGAGTTGTTAGATCTGACTTAAACAAAAAAGGGGGAGGCCGCGAGGCCTCCCCCTTCTTCAAGTCATGCGACGGCTCGGTGCCGTCCACCGGTCAGCGGCGCCCTGGCCTCCCACGGGCT